>NZ_VPCH01000049.1:0-25585 GCF_013418285.1 Acinetobacter sp. YH12152 | reverse complement strand
CTCATGAAATACGGTATTCTGATGTGACAAAACCTGAATCCTGGTCGTTAAAGTGTTTGTTTGCACTCATATTTTAACTGTTAGGACTCAGGTTTTTTTATTTAAAGCAAACTATGGGACAGCAGTGAGCCGAAGCTTCCTTTTTAAATGACATCTTTTACATCACAGCATCTGCCTTAGGCATGATGTGCATTGCCTTCTTCTTGCATCTGACGGTCAATTTCTTCAGGGTTTGCCAAAGCAAAATCCAGTTTTTCTTTGTCTAATTGACCCACCCATTTCGCAACCACAATCGTTGCCAAAGAGTTACCTACAAGGTTCGTTAATGCACGTGCTTCTGACATGAAACGGTCAATACCAAGAATTAATGCCAAACCTGCAACAGGAATATGACCCACAGCAGACAATGTTGCAGCCATCACAATAAAGCCTGAACCCGTCACACCCGCAGCACCCTTAGATGAAATGAGTAGAACCAACAACAACGTGATCTGATGCGAAATATCAAGCGGTGTATTGGTCGCTTGTGCAATAAAGATTGCTGCCATGGTCAGGTAAATAGACGTACCATCTAGGTTAAATGAATAACCTGTTGGAATAACAAGGCCCACTACAGATTTTTCTGCACCAGCAAGTTCGAGTTTTTTCAACATACGTGGCAGTACAGATTCAGAAGAAGACGTACCCAGTACGATCAGTAACTCTTCGCGAATCATACGAATCATTTTGAGGATACTGAAACCGCAAATACGTGCAATTGAGCCAAGTACAAGGAAAATAAACAGCAAACAGGTAATATAGAAGCAGATGATCAATTGACCCAATTGCGCCAAACTACCGATACCATATTTACCAATGGTATAAGCCATCGCACCGAAGGCACCAATTGGCGCAAGCTTCATGATCATGTTTACAATGTTAAAGAATACATGTGCAATTTGATCAATAAACTTCAATACAGGCTTACCTGCATCACCAAGTTTATGCAATGCAAAACCAAATAATAAGGCAAATAATAGAACTTGAAGAATCTCACCCTCAGCAAACGCACCAACAACGGTGTTTGGGATGATATTCATAAAGAAATCTTGGGTAGATTGTGCTGCACCAGATTCAACATATTTAGAAATACCTGAAGTATCTAAAGATGCTGGATCTACGTTCATGCCTACACCTGGTTTTGCAATATTAATTACTGCAAGACCAATGATGAGTGCGATGGTCGAAACAATTTCGAAGTATAGTAAAGCGACACCACCTGTTTTACCCACAGATTTCATGCTTTCCATACCTGCAATACCACTCACCACGGTACAGAAGATCACAGGTGCAATAATCATTTTAATCAGCTTGATGAAACCTTGTCCTAGTGGATAGAACAATTCACCCCAGCCTTTTACGTATTGCTCGGTACCATTGATAATTTGTGTGCCACTTGGTGAGAAATGCCCCACCAATACACCCGCAATAATGGCAACGATCACTTGAAAATATAGTGACTTATAAATTGGTTTTTTAGCCATGACATTACTTCACGATATATTTCTGCTTCAAAGAAATATTCAGTTTTTGTCTATTTTCAAAAAATAAACAGCCCAAAACCCCTTTGTCTTCGACAAAAGAGCACCAAAGGTATTTGACTTAGCCAAATACAGAAAAACGAAATATGTATGGTGATTAAATAATCACATCAGGACCTGATATAAAATCAGCGCATTGATCAGGAGATGAAACACATACTAAAGTAGGTTAAATTTTACCTGTTTTTTAATGGCGTGTTCTGCCACAAATGTTAATTTCGGTTAAATAATAGACCGAGTTTATTAGACGATAGTCTAAAGACATCCTTTTTTAAACCTGTTATCAGGCTGAAAAATACCAACTATAGAAGTAAACTATCCTTAAGTCCTAATTTTAAGCCCAGTATTTGCATGAACAATAAACGAAATATTTACAAAGATTTTGAACATCCTTTTGCGCAATTTGTCCGTATCGTGGGTAAAGGTAAAAATGGCGCACGTTCTCTCACTTATGATGAAGCCTACCAAGCGTTCAGCATGATCTTAAAAGATGAGGTTTTAGACGTTCAATTGGGCGCTTTCTTGATGTTATTGCGTGTAAAAGAAGAATCTGTCGATGAACTGACAGGCTTTGTCCAAGCCACACGTGATCAGCTCAAGTTTAAAAAGCTTGATGTCGATTTAGATTGGTCATCTTATGCAGGTAAACGCAAACATTATCCTTGGTTTTTATTGGCCGCATTAACGCTGGCAAAACACGGCTACAATGTCGTAATGCATGGCGCTTCAGGTCATACCATTAACCGCCTTTATACAGAACAAGTATTAGAGTATTTGGGTTTTCCTATTTGCAAAAATGATACAGATGTGGAACAGCAGCTTATACAACGTCATTTTGCTTATATTCCGCTCGACGTGATTTCACCAATACTCAGTGATTTAATTTCACTACGCAATGTCATGGGTTTACGTTCCCCAATTCACACCCTTGCGCGTCTGATAAATCCATTTAATGCCAAAGCCACCATGCAAGCGATTTTCCATCCAGCCTATCGTGGATCACACCAACGTGCGGCATTCCAATTGGGTTATCAAAATAGTGCTGTCATTAAGGGTGAAGGTGGTGAATTCGAACGTAACCCCGATGCAAAAACCTTAATTTGTGGCATCAAGGATGGTGAAATGTATGAACATGAGTTGCCTAAACTGACGGACAACCGTAGTCCAGTCGAAGAAGAACTTGATTTGGCCGTTTTTAAAGCCATTTGGGACGGTCAGCAGACACATGAATATGGTGAAATCGCAGTGACCGAAACCATGGGAATCGCACTGTATACCATGGGCGCCGTCGCAAGTTTTGATGAAGCGATGCAAAAAGCCAAAGCGCTTTGGGCAGATCGGTTCTAATATAATTATTGTGGCTCTAGACTAGGAGAGTGAATCATTTCTCTGAATTCACTCTCCTATTTTTTCATATTTAACTGATGTTACGCGCGTAAAAGTAGTTACGCATTTTTAAAATGATTTTTTAAGTCTATTCGACGGAGTCTTGCATCTAGGGTTTGAATAAAGGGATTAGCCTTCGGCTGGAAGTACTTTTGTTTCGGCAAAAGTACCCAAAACCATTGTCATCCACAAAACTCGTTCACTACCGTCAAATTATCCAAAGTATCGCAAAAACATTTTTGATTAGAAGTAGCCCTGTCTCAAACACTTGCGGATGACGTTACCGCGTATCATTCTTTTATTTGAATCAAATTGCGCTTCTAATGTTACTGCGTAACATCAGTATTTAAGTTGATTTCTGACTTTAATTATTTCCCCTACTTATTCAGCTTTAATCGGAAAATAAAAATCCACCCAAAAAGGATAATGTTTTCCAGAGCGATGAATATTTTTCAATTCGAGTTGATCGCCGAGTTTAATTTGAATGTTATTCGACTCATATCGCCCAGACAAATAGGCATCTTTACGTTGCCCTACTAAGCTGGAACAATATTTCTGATGACTTTGAATTTTCGCGGATTTAAAAGCGGCTTTTGCCTTTTGAATTTTAATTCCAATCAGCAACATTGGCGAGCTATCATTTTTGATTTGTGTATATTGAGTTTTTGGTTCAACAAATTTGCTACTTGAAATAACGATAACCTGCATTAAATATTCAATTTTATTTTCAGCAAAAACCTGACCCGACAGCAAAGCAATCACTGTACTCATCAAGTATTTTAATTTTATTGATTTCATTTAAATATTTTTTACTTATTTTTAAGATTTAAAAAAGCCATATGATTGATCTAACCATATGGCTTTTTGAAGTGAATTCGATTAAACGAAACGAATGGGCTTGAACTCAGGTTCTTCCACATGCGAGTCGCAATGCTCATCTTCTTCTTTGGTCCCACGGTCGATATAACCGCTACGCTCATCTTCTGGCAAATGTTTAATTTCCCATGCATACACCGCTTGCATACAAATTTGACGTTGTTCTTGAGTCAGCGCTACGCCATTTGGCCATTTACCAATTTCAATTGCCGTTTTTAATCGACCAACAATTTCAGGATCGAGTACGGCAAGCATCTGTTCAATATTCATAATTAATCCTGCTTTAATGAGTCAAAATCTTGGTTCCAGCCTAGCTTGGTACGACATGCCATATAGAAGTCATAACCAGGTGGATGTAATAAGTTGAGCTTAAATGGATGTTTGCGGATATGTAAACTATCGCCTACACCCAATGATACACTGTGTTGACCATCGGCACTGACCATTGGTAGAACACGATTTTCACGAATCAAAATTTTAATTTCGCTTTGTCCGCCTACGACAATCGGCCGTGACGACAAAGTATGTGGATGCATTGGCACTAAGGCAATCGCATCCATACTTGGGTGGACAATCGGACCACCACCAGATAATGCATAAGCTGTAGAGCCGGTTGGTGTTGAAACAATTAAACCGTCACTGTGTTGGCGGTATACATATTGCCCATCAATATTCAGTTCAAAGTCGATCATGTGTACCGATTTACCCGAGTGCAGCACAATATCATTTAAAGCTACAGCATCATAAATCGACTCGCCTTTCGAGCGAATTTCCATTTCTAGCAAGAAACGTCGGTCTAGCTGAAACTCACCTTTGAGCACTTGATCTAACTTGAAAATCACTTCTGTCGGTTTGATATCGGTCAGGAAGCCCAAACGACCACGGTTCACCCCAATCACAGGAGTATTGTATTTCACCAAGGCACGTGCAGCATGAAGCAATGAACCATCACCGCCGACTACGATCACCAAATCGACGACTTCACCCAATAAATTACGGCTTACCGTCTGAGTATTATTATAGGGAACCAGCTGCGCTGTTTGCGTATCAAATACAGGATGTAATCCCAAACTCAAAATATGATCGTGGATCAAACATAGGGTTTCGATCACTGATGATTTGTCTGGACGACCAATCAATCCAATGTTTCGAAATGATTTATGTGAAATTTGCACCTGCGCTTTTGCTCCGCTTCGCCTCATTGGTATCATATCACTAACAGAAATGATTTAAAAAAACTTTAAAGTTTCGACTTTAGTGAAGTAGCTTCCAATATTTTGCATACATATAACAGTTTAAATATTGCAAAATACTGAAAAGCTTCGCATGATTAGCAAAATTTCTCAGGGTCTTATCACTATTTATGAATTCTGAACGTGGCATAGGCATAATTGCACTGATTTTTTCGCTGTTGATTATCGGCGGATTTCTCGTGTTCAGCATTTATCTTATTCGTCTAGATAATATTGTACGGGATAAATTCGAAGGTCAACGTTGGGACATTCCAGCCAAGGTATTTGCTCGTCCTTTAGAAATTTACACCAATGCGCCTGTAAGCCAAGCAGACCTCAACCAAGAACTGAAACTTTTGGGCTATAACGCTCAAGACAGCTATGCGAAAACGGGGAGTTACGTTACTTCTGGCAATGTGACCTATATCCATACGCGTGGTTTTGACTTTGGTGATAGTGTCGACCCTGAACAAGTTCTTAAAGTGACTTTTGGTGAAGATCAAATCACTGAAGTGAGTGCGACTAAGCCATCAAGTAGTGGTATTGCCCGTTTAGAGCCGATGCTAATTGGTGGTATTTATCCTCAACATAATGAAGACCGTGTACTGATTAAACTTGATAAAGTCCCTAAGCCTTTAATCCAAGCCTTAATTGCTACAGAAGACCGTAATTTCTATCAGCATCATGGTATTTCCATTCGTGGTACAGCACGTGCCATCGTGAGTAATGTCACAGGTGGTAAACGTCAAGGTGGTTCAACCCTCACTCAGCAATTGGTGAAAAATTTCTATTTATCGCCTGAGAGAACCATTAAGCGTAAGGCCAATGAAGCCTTAATGGCGATGCTGATTGAACTTCACTATGACAAAGATGAAATTCTTGAAGCTTATTTAAACGAAGTGAACTTAGGGCAAAACGGTAACTATTCCATCAATGGTTATGGTTTAGCTTCACAATTCTATTTTGGTTTACCGCTGCGTGAACTAAATATTGCTCAGCAGGCGTATTTAGTCGGTTTGGTTCAAGGTCCGACCCTATATAATCCGTGGAAAAACCCTGAAAGTGCGATTAAACGCCGTAATATTGTGTTAAACAATATGGTGGTGATGGGCTATTTAACTCAAGAACAATATGAAACTGAGTCAGCACGTCTATTAAATGTCATTACAAAACCAACATTGGGCCCTTCTCGCTTCCCAGACTATATGGATATCGTGCGTCGTCAACTGCGTACTGAATACCAAGAAAGCGATTTGACCAATCAAGGTCTTCGTATTTTCACCGCGATGGACCCGATTGCTCAAACTCGTGTACAAACTGCATTTAAAGAATCTGTGGCACGTTTAAGCAATGCCAATCCAGCACGCTTAAAAGAATTACAAGGCGCGGTACTGGTGTCTCATCCTGAAAATGGTGAATTGGTTTCAGCAGTCGGTTCAACGCAGGACTTTACTGGCTTTAACCGTACGATGGATGCTAAACGTCAAGTTGGTTCATTGCTAAAACCTGTGATTTACCTCAGTGCGATAGAATCCAACCGCTATAACTGGGCGAGTCAAATCGAAGACAGTCCGATCAGCATTCAAAGTGATGGCAAAGCTTGGACACCGAAAAACTATAGTGGTGGTGCACATGGTGTCGTACCAATGGTCGATGCCCTATCAAACTCTTATAACCTCTCTGCGGTACGCTTAGGTCAAGAGTTCGGTATGTCGACTTTTATTAACCATCTGAAAAAGTTTGGTGTGACTTCTAATATTCCAAGCTACCCTTCGATTTACCTCGGTGCTATCGATATGTCACCGATGGAAGTGATGAGTGTGTATGGCAACTTTGCAACCGGTGGCTTCAAATATCCAGTGAAAGCTATTCGTTCAGTGGTCGATGCCAATGGTCGTTTATTAGATCGTTATAGCTTAACGGTACAACCGACTATTGCACCTGATGCAGCCTTTATCTTGAACTATGGTTTACAACAAGTTATGAGTTCAGGGACAGGCCGTTCGGCTTATGCATCCTTACCTGCTTCACTTAAACTTGCAGGTAAATCAGGGACAACCAATGATACGCGTGACTCATGGTTTGCAGGTTATTCAGGTAATTACTTAAGTGTGGTTTGGTTAGGTTTAGACAACAACAAAGTTACAGGCTTAACTGGTTCGTCAGGAGCACTTCCTGTTTGGACCAATGTGATGAAGCAGTTACGTCAAAAACCAGTTAATTTACGTCAACCAGACAGCGTACAGTGGCATTGGTTAGACCGTTATTCAGGTAATTTATCTGCGCAGCATTGTACAGGTGCGATGTATATTCCTCTGTCGCGCAACTCTATTCCAAATCAGGCTACGGCATGTGGTTCGACACAATATGAAGTAGAACCTTACACAGTTGATACTGAAGAGCCGCAGCCAACACAGGAACAAAATGATAGTTTAGGTGACTACATTCGTGAAAGTGATGTCGATAATGATCAGGGTTCATCTGATCAACCTCGCATCATCTCAAGTGGAGAGTATTCAAATTAAACTGCAAAAGATTAAAGTTTTAAAAACGTTCAGTATTCTGAGCGTTTTGACGATCATTTTGGCGGGTTGCCAAACCATGATCGAACCTGAGCAAAAGCCGCCTGCTCCACCTGAAAAAAAGGTAGATATCCTTGACCCTTCTGGGGTCATTATTACGCCATATGACCATCCAGAAATTAAACGTCAACGCATCGTTATTCCTGAACAGAAAACCCAAATTCAAAAGTTTGATGATGGTCGCGACTTGCCTGCATTCAAAAAATTGATGCAAAGTACGCAAACCGCTTATGCCAATGGAAAATGGAATGAAGCTGAAAGTGCGGCAACTCAAGCACAGCGTTTGGCACCGCAATCTGCGGAAACTTTTTTATATTTGGCAATGATCGCCAATCGAAAAAATCAACCTGCGAATGCAGAATCGTTGGCACTGCGCGGATTAAGCTATGCTCAAACCAAGCCGATGAAACAACAGCTTTGGAATGTTGTTTTAAAAGCCGGTCAAATGCAAAAGAAAAGCAGCACCATTCAAAAAGCCCAACAAGCCATTAAAGCTCTTTAAGCACCCCGTAAAAAAGCTTGATCTTAATTGAGATCAGGCTTTTTTATTTAAAACATACTAAAAGTAAGCTTATTTCCAATAGTTACTTTAAGTCTAAAATATCGACTTTAAATACAAATTTAATTCAATACACACTTTAATTTAAAAACTGCGAATACCTGCCACCCCATAAGCATGATGTTGCTGTGAAATAGACAATAATTCAGGACGCATTCCACCTAAAGCAAAAACAGGGATTTCTATGCTTCGTGCAATCTCAGAAAAATGCACCCATCCCATACTTTGCACCTCAGGATGACTTTGTGTTACTAGAACAGGGCTCATAAAAATAGCATCACAGCCAATTTTTTGCGCATGCAGCGCAGAACTTTGATCATGACAAGCTGCGATATAGCGCTTCCCACGTTTTAAATCACCTTTATTTTTTTGCAGCAATTGGTGCTGTTTAAGATGTAAAGCTGAAATATGTGCTTGTACCTCTGTAGAGAGCAATGACCATAGATCTTCATTAATTATCAATTGTTTTAAAATCACAGTAGCTAATTGATTTAATGCCTCTGCATTTTCTGTGCTGGCATCGACTCGCCAATAATACAACAGCGTCTCTTGAAGCGATTCAAGTGTTGGTAGATCGGCGGTGATTTTGATCTGTTGCTGCCAATATAAACGCTGCAAAATAGCTTGATTGGCCTTTGGAAAACTTAAGCTCATGAGTTGTTGACGTGAATACCAGGCCCATGGCTTTTGGATTTCATTCAGCAACGCATGCGGGACGGTGGCATGAAATAAATGTAATTTCACAATGACATCATCATATTCATGCTGAATAAAATCAAAAGCATGCCAGTCATGTAAACCAATGCCAACCTCTTCAAAAATTTCACGACGACACGCTTGTTCAGGACTTTCACCCTGCTCGACTTTACCACCCGGAAACTCATGTTTATTGCCCTGATGTTGTTTTGCTTCACGCCAACCCACCAGTACTTTGTCTTGATGCAATAAAATCGCAATGGCGACATCGATTTGCGGTTTCGACATAGTTCCCTGCTCTCTGCTCTGTTCCAATTGATATCCAAGTGTAAGCAAATTTATCTTTTTTATAAAATCCTAAAATTACCGTTGACAGGCCTATTCGATAATGATTATCATTTAAACCATTCAGAAATACACCACGGAGTCGACGGAATGAACGCACCATTTAGCCTTTTTACTCGTAGCAATGAAGCACACCACTCACTGCCTATGCTACATTCAAACAACCTTTTTGCCTTAGGACGTGAAATTCGAATTATGCATGCAGGTGAAGAATATCGACTACGTTTAACACGAAATAATCGCCTTATTTTGACCAAATAATTTCTGATAAAAATAATAATTATCAGCGCAATAAAAATAATCGTGGACACAAGCAGTAAGCCATCCGCTTACTGCTTTTTAAGTTTTATAGCTACTCAAACTTAATTTAAATCGCAACACTCATCTTCCTCTCACAACACTCTTTCGTTCAAATTCAATAGAGCAAATCGTGTTTTTAGCGGATTGGAAAAGTGAGTTGTACCTTTAAGCCGCCCAGTTCAGAGGCATCCACACTTAAATGACCTTGATGTAACTGTACAATTTTTTGTGCAATTGAAATGCCTAAACCTGAACCTTGTGTCTTTGTTCCTAATACGCGGTAAAACCGTTCGCCAATGCGTTGCAATTCTGCGGCTGTCAGTCCTGCACCTTGATTTTCGATCGTCCAAGTCGCTTGCTGCGCTGAAGCCGTTAAATCAATCTTGACCTGTCCTTGCTCAGGACTGTAGCGAATAGCGTTATCAACTAAATTGCGCAGACAGCTAAACATTAACTCTGCGTTCATCGCAAACTGTACAGACTGGGTCTGTAGCTTCAATTCGATCTGCTTTTCTTCAATAAAAGGCTGTAAAGCATCAAGGACTTGTAAACTCAGCTGTTCTAAGTCGTTCTGTTTTTTATCTAATTGCTCCGATTGCGTCGGGTCGAGCCGCGCCAAAATCAGTAGATTTTCTAAAACCCGTGTTCCTCGATTAACATCGTGCTGTATGCTCAATAAATCCTGCTGAATGTCGGGATATTTTCGTTTTAATACCTGAAGTCGCATTTGAATCGCAGACAGCGGTGAGCGTAATTCATGTGAGGCATCGGAGGTAAAACGCTGTTCCGCCTCTAAGGCTTGATCTAATCGGCTTAATAAAAAATTCAGCTGTGTTTGGATCGGCTCTAGTTCTTGTAATACAGGTTCAGCTAAGACGATGGCTTGTAAGTCATCTACATTTTTTTCAGCGATTTGTTTTGAAAATAGCTGTAAAACTTTCAATTGACGTTTAATCAAAATATGTAGTAATAGCCATTGGATCAACCAGACAATCAACAGAATCCCTGCATAGCCTAGTACGCTTTGCAGCGTTTCTCTCAGCCGTGTTTTCATCGGTTGAACGATTTGTACGGTTAATCCATCCTCCTGAAGTGCATAGCTACGCCAAAGCGCGCCGTCTCTCCATTGATAATGTAATCCTTGTTTTATATTGGACTGATGTTCAAATGCTGTATGTTGTTCCGACGTGGTTAAGACTTGCGACCCTTGTATGAGTTGATATTGCATATCAAACTCTTCACTCAACTCATCTATTTGTTCGTCTTGCTTCAGCGTGAGATCAGTAGCAGTGAGCATGTCAGCCACTTCGTCCATCAGGGCATCATGTACACTCATGATGTGATACAGACCAAATCCCAACATCAGACACAGAGAGATTGCTCCCGCCCAAATTGCACTGAGCAGTGAAGTTTTAATCAGTTGCGACTGCAAGGAAATGCTTTTTTTATCACTCATAGACTTAACTTTGTTGTGGAAGATTCATGCGATAACCCAAACCTCTTAAGGTTTTGATGTAATCACTGCCAATCTTCTTACGCAATTGGTAAATAAAAACTTCGATCGCATTACTTTCAACTTCATCCCCCCAAGCATAGAGTGATTCTTCGAGTTGGCTACGCGTCATAATATGCTCAGGATTTAACATCATCTTATGCAAGATTTGATATTCACGCGATGTCAGCGTAATCAATTCCGCATTTTTACGCAGCGTTTTGGCTTGTACATCTAAACTTAAATCCCCGAAAGTCAGAGAATTATCACGCTGTTGATGATGCAAGCGTAATTGGGCACGTACCCTTGCTGACAACTCTTCCAAGCTAAAGGGTTTTACCAAATAATCATGAGCACCCAGATCTAAACCTTCTACACGATCTGCAATACTGTCCCGAGCAGTAATGAATAAAACTGGTGTAAGCGGATGCAACTGTACGATACGTTTTAAAATTTCATCACCAGTTACTTTTGGTAAGCCACGATCTAAAAGTATGCAATCATATTGATGTTGTTCTAAAGCCAAAATAGCGTGATCGCCGCGATCAACCCAATCGACACTATAGCCATCCATTTCAAGCCATGTTTTTATACTGTCTGCTTGGGATGCATCATCTTCTGCCAATAAAATTCGCATCTTACCTACCCTATTTCTATGGTTCCGACTTCAGTGTATCGAACTTTTGCTCATATCTACTCAAATCATAAAAAAACCACAGCAAGCCGTGGTTTTTTTATGGCGCAGCACTGAAATGAATAACAGGCTAAATTAAAATCTTACTTGATCGACATCCACTTCAACACGTTTTGTTGGTTTGTAATCAATGTCGATTTCACCAATGAGCGTTACTGGTGTTTTAGCTGAAATCGCTTTGCCTTGCCAAAGTTCATCATCAATATCCACCGTAATGCTGCCTGTGCTATCGCGGAACTGATATTTTTCATCGCCCATCGATTTCACAACATAACCTTTCAATTGAACTTTACTATCATCTTTTAAGCCTAAGGCATGTTTCACAGATGTGGTTTTCATCGGTGCAACTGCTGTTTGATTAACGGCTGTATTCGCGACTGCAACCGATGCCACACCTGCAAATGCTAAACCACATACCAATTGAGTGAATGTTTTCATCTTCGGTCTCTCTTACTGTGTCTATTTCGATAGCGCTATTTAAACAAAGCAAGATGAGTCGAATCTTAAGCTGCAAAGACGTTTTTATTTACTTTGATCGAACCATTAGTTGAGCGGCACGACACGCAGGACTTCTTCTAAAGTGGTTACCCCTGCAAGTACTTTACGCGCACCGGCAATTCGTAATGGCTCGACATGCTCTTTACGAGCCTGTGTACGTAGTTGGGTTAGATCTGCATTAGCACCAATCAATTGCTTGGTTTCAATACTGAGTGGCATAAATTCATAAATTCCCACACGGCCTTTATAACCCGTTTGACGGCATTCATCACAGCCCACCGCCTCGTAGACAAAATCAGGCATTTGTATCGCATATTCAAAGGTCAGATGTTTCCACTCTTGTTCATTGATAAAAGTCTCACGCTTACAATGTGGACAGAGTTGACGAACTAGACGTTGTGCCAAAACCCCTAATATGGTCGCTGCGGTTAAAAAAGGCTGAATACCTAGGTCATGTAATCGCGTCAAACTCGATGGTGCATCATTGGTATGTAAAGTTGAAAGCACCAAATGACCTGTTAATGCAGCTTGGATCGCCATATTTGCCGTATCATGATCTCGTATCTCCCCGACCATGATAATGTCAGGGTCTTGACGCATTAAAGCCCGTACACCATCAGCAAAGCCCAAATCAATCCCTGTATTCACCTGCATTTGGTTAAAGCTCGGCTCTAACATCTCAATCGGGTCTTCAATCGTACAGACATTCACTTCTTCAGTTGCCAATTGCTTGAGCGATGAATAAAGCGTGGTGGTTTTACCCGAACCCGTCGGACCGGTCACTAAAATAATACCGTGACTATGACTGGTTAAGGCCTTCCAATCATCTAACAGACGCCCTTCAAAACCGAGTTGTTGGAAACTACGTACCAAGACTTCAGGGTCAAAAATACGCATAACCAACTTTTCACCAAAGGCTGTTGGCAACGTCGATAAACGTAGCTCTGTTTCTTGGCCTTTGGGTGTACGGGTTTTTAAACGTCCATCTTGCGGCTTACGTTTTTCAGCCACATTCATCCGACCTAAGATCTTAATTCGTGAAACCACCGCTGTCAGCGTATTTGCTGGCATGTTGTAGATGGTATGCAATACGCCATCGATACGAAAACGCACCTTTCCTGTATCTTTACGCGGCTCGAGGTGAATATCACTTGCACCTTGTTCAAAGGCAAACTGTAAGACCCAATCCACAAGCTTCACAATATGCTGATCATTGGCATCTGGATTTTGTGTATCACCTAATTGTAATAGCGCTTCAACGCCTTTATTTTCACGGTCATAACTCGATGATTTTTGCGAATTACTGACTGCGCGACTCACTTGGTAATATTCAACCAAATAACGCTGTAGTTGATCTGGACTGAGCAATACACGCTTAATCTTCCGTGGTAATACCGTTCTTTCTAAGTTGGCAATCCATTCATTTGTATAAGGTTGATCCGTTGCAATCAACACATGCTCATTTTGTAATTCCACCGCTAAAATGCGATTTCGTACTGCAAATTCTTGCGACATAATTGCAGTCAGTGCAGGCACATCAGCTTTTAAAGGATCGATAATATAAAACGGTACACCAGACTTTTCTGCTAACCATTGACAGAGTCTATTCAATGTTAAAGTAGACTGTGGATGACTCTGATCGACTAAATTAAAATTGGCAATCCATTGTAAAGGATGCCATTTCAACTGTTCACGCTGACGGTGCGTGGTTTGAATCAGCATTTTGTCTCTTTCAGTAATGCGGCCGTCTTTTTGTAATTGGTCTAAACACCACGATGTATCGATTTCAAAATTAAAAGTCATTGTTATATGTCCCCAAACATAGGGAATACTATAACAAAACTAGAATAGTTAAACTTAATATTTTCACTTAAATCGTTAAGTTAAATTTAACTTAAATTATTAATTTTAATTAGTTATTTTTTAACATTCCTTTTTTTATATTTTTCTATACTATATGCCACAGTCACAAATAATAGTGACGTAATTCATAATTTATTAAAGAGGGTAACATGAAATTTAAAACTTTAAGCACAGCTATTGTAAGTTCATTTATTTTAACAGCTTGTGGTGGCGGTGGAGGTTCGTCAGATAAATTTAATGATAGTGAAAATAATAATATCACTACTTCACCTTTCCAACAGTGGTCAAATTTTTTTATAGACTTCAATTTAAATACTAATAATATTGAATACTATTCAGATACACTAACACTTGATAATGGTAAAAGTTATTCTAAAAGCGAGGATACTTTTTCTGAAATTTATGTAACTCAAAATGGTGTATACGATCAAAGTTCTACAAATAATCAGTACGGAAAATATCAAGGCACCGTTGTTACGAACAATAGCTCTTGGGTTCTTAGTCCTTACTCAAGTATTGGTTCAAATGACCTCAAATTAACAACGAACTTTAAGATACTCAACATTAGTAATCAACCAATTGCGCAAATTGTTTCACCAAATGAATACTGGATCGCTAAAAATAATCTTAATGATTCCTATGAATATCCTGAGCAATTAATGAGCTACTTAAAGCAATTAAATGAGCAGAAATTCCCTACAGGCTCATACTGTCTACAAATTATAAGTGAAACAAATAATCAGGATTATCTATCATTAGATAATGATGAATATTCTGACACTGAAGATCAGCAAAATATTCTTAAAAATCAATGGATTAAATACTCAACACAACAAGATAACACTAATATTAAAAAATATAATTTTAAAGATACAACGGCATATCTAGAATATTCCCCTGAGTATAATGACAATCATGGGGTAGCCTCGTATAAATCAAAATATTATTGGGCTAACCTAATAGATTCACGTACAGAATATACTTTTGCAGATGAAATTAAAGAATTAGAAGACATAAGTGCAGATGCAACAAATGAAGAGAAAAAGCTTATTCAAGAGCTAATAAATTTAAGAAAAAATTCATGTTATCTCTTCAATAACATTGCATCTAAAGCAATTACTGATGATTTAATTAAGTAAGTTAGCAAATCTGAAAGAGATTACTCTCTTTCAGATTTTAAAATTTTTAATAGTAAAATTTTTTCACTTTCAATCCTAAACTTCACATTCAAGCCAGCAAACAACATGCCATACACACGTTCATCATCATGCTGATAAGCAGGACGTGGATCTAAACTCAATACTTGTTCCAGTTCTGCTGTTAATTGTTCGGTTAAATTGCCATTATTCAAAAATACCTGTTTTTGTTGCTCAGCGTGCTCTGACCAAATCACAGATTTTCTTTCTGGCTCATACTGCGCATAACCGCTTTGCGCATCCATAACTGCATCTGAATATTGAATATAGGGTTTGATATCTAAAATTGGTGTTCCATCCAACAAATCACTACCGACCACATAGACACATACCGATTTTCCGACTTTTTTCACTCCTTTGAGCTGCACAACCGACAAGCCCATAGGTGACGGCCGGTACATACTTCGTGTCGCAAATACCCCGATTTTTTGATTACCACCTAAACGAGGTGGACGAACTTGCGGACGAAATTTTGTCGAATCTACATTTTTATTTTCATGAAACTGCCAAATCAGCCAAAGATGACTAAAATCTTCAATCCCTTCAAAAGCCAATAAATCGTTATAAGGTTCCACCATTTCAATATAAGATTCGACTTGCACCAAATTCGGCTGACGTGGAATACCAAATTTTTCTCGGTAGGGAGATTTCATATACCCGATAATTGGCATTTTAAGCTCAGACATAATCACTTTTTCTGATAAGTTCAATTAAATATATTCAGTTTATCGAGAATGATTTTAGATTAGAATAGTAAGCTGTTCTAATTTGATAATTTTATTGAGACCTTTAATGGCTGCTTTTAACGTCGAAAAGATTACTCACGTCCACCATTGGAATGACACTTTATTCTCTTTTAAAACCACTCGCGATACTGCGTTACGTTTTAAAAACGGTCAATTTGTGATGATCGGCCTTGAAGTAAATGGTAAGCCTTTAATGCGCGCTTATTCTATTGCAAGCGCAAACTATGAAGAAGAATTAGAGTTTTTCTCTATTAAAGTTCCAGATGGTCCTTTAACGTCTATTTTACAAAAAGTAAAAGTTGGCGATGAAATTTTAGTGTCTAAAAAACCTACAGGTACTTTAGTTCTAGATGACTTAAACCCTGGTAAAAACTTATACCTACTTTCTTCAGGTACAGGTCTTGCACCGTTCCTTTCTGTAATTCGTGACCCTGAAACTTACGAACGTTTTGAAAAAATCATCGTTGTACATGGTACTCGTTTCATTTCGGAATTGGCTTATCAAGATTTAATCTTAGATGAAATTCCTAACCACGAATTCTTTGGTGAATTAGGCGCGAAAGAAAAATTGGTTTACTACCCTACGGTAACTCGTGAAGAATTCCATACTCAGGGCCGTGTAACTACTGCCATTGAATCTGGTCAACTTTTCGAAAAAATTGGTCTTCCTCGTTTCAATCCTGAAACTGACCGCGCAATGCTTTGCGGTTCACCTGCATTCCTAGACGACGTTGCTGCGCTACTTGACCAGCACGGTCTGAAAGAATCTCCTAAGATGGGCGTTCTAGGCGACTACGTGATTGAACGTGCATTCGTTGAAAAATAATTAGATGTAAATTAAAAAGCGCATGTCATCATGCGCTTTTTTTTATCTATACACCACTAATGACTGATACAGTTATTTTTTTTCTTTTACCTTCAATTCATCAATAATTTTTGCTCTCCACTCTAAACCTTTCTCAGTAGCATCAGGTAATTCATTCGATAAATTAATTTCCACACTGTCATCTGGATATATATGTACAGCTAAATATTTTTTATCTTTTAAATTTTCATTCGTCAATGTGGGGACATTGGTTGCAATATGCTTTTTAGAGCTATTACCTTCTCCCCATTTAATATATTGAGCTCCTGTTATCACTGCTGATCTTTTCGTTCCACTACCTAGCCCTCCACCTAACTCCTCTCCATTTAATTCAACAATATATGGAATATAACTTGCATCATAACCATAAGATGTTGTCGTCAATACATAAGTTTTTGTTGAATGTGTATTACACCCTATTAAACTCATTGCTGAAAGCATAATAAGCATTAAATTCGTTTTTAAAACTTTCATCATTATCCTTTTAAAAATATTGGGTTTTAATTTATTTAATTAAAAATAATAATCAAAGAAAATTAAAAATATTATCCATTAGAAACGAATAACCAAAAGGAAAATTTATCCTATTTATCACCAGCAAACTGCCAATATACATTCGCATCCATTTTAAAATGCCCCCCCGAATGGCATCTACTTATTCAGTCAGATACCAAATCGTTAGACCCCAAGGATTATCTTTAATCTCAGGCATACCTTCTCCTTGATTAAAATGACGTTTTTCCATGTTATTCGCAGGACTATACCATTCACTTGTTTTAGGGCAAATTTGTCCTGCTTCGCATCTTAGTGTTTTTGTACTAGGATTACTTATATCCTTCTCGCAAGGTACAAATTCTCGGGCAAATTTAACCAAATCTTTTGGATAAATCATATGTGTTATTTCGCTATCATCTAAATCTAGCAAATAAACGTAAGCAGCAGCTTCTATAGCCCAATAGCCAAAATAACCTCCATTTTCCATTTTATGTAAGTCATACCATGGAGCACTTTCAAATGCGGGATACCATAATTTCAAATATTCCTGTATATCCTGAATACTCTCTTCTTTAGTATCTCTATAATTACTAAAAATTAATGGGCGATATGGATTATCAAAAAACCATTGATCTACATCATATCTATCCATCAACTCAAATGATAAAAAGTCCTCATACAGCGTATCTAATTGTTCTGTTTGCTCATGGTAAATTTTGTCTTGCATCGCTGCAATACGTGGTAATAGGTCTCTTCTGTGTAATAGATAACACAGTCCTATCAACTGCATACATCTTTCGTACTCATCTATAGCGGTAAAATAAAATGGCGCCCAATCATTATTTTTTCTGCAGCTCTAAATGCGATTGTATATTTTTCATAAGCAATTATTACATCTTCAAAAATTAATCTTAAATCTAAAATCTTATATCCTGACGTCAATAATAGCGAAAATAAATTATATGAGTACTCAGCATGAGTGCTCATTGCTAACTTCTTTTTTTCTTCAAGGTTATCGCCACTTCCCCCTACATTATTAAACCAATAATCAATATATTCTCTATAATGATCAGCAAACGTGATTAAATTATCCTCAGTTAAATAAAACTGTCTTTTCTTTTTATCAAAAACCATTCTGATTCCCAAAAATAATGCCCCGAAGGGCATGTTTTATTTATTCCTCACCATTAAAATACCAGTACACTTCACCCCAATCTGTTTCAGAAAATGTTGGTAACATTTCACCTCTTAACACATGAACACGTGAATCCTCTTGTGCAGGGGTTGTCCAATAGCCCGTTTTTAGGGATTTTTCGCCAGCTTTGACTTTTATTACAGTTAGATTCTCTTAGGTTACTTCAGATTGAGTATTATTTTTACGAGCCCATGCAACTATATCTTTAGGATAAAACAAATGTTTATGTAAAGAACTTTCATCCAAATCTAGTAAATAAACAAGAGCTGCTGCTTCAAAAGCCCAGTAACCAACATATGAATAATTATCTAAATTTAAATGACTATTGTACCAAAGTGTATTTTTATGCATTTGATACCAATCAGCCAAATATTCATCCAACAGTTCAATCGCATGATTTTTGTTATTTTTAATTATTACATTATCAATCACATCGCATAATATTGAAAAATTATAACTATATATCCCATCTCTTTCAGTATCTGGATGATTAGAATCCGTTAGTTTTAAAAACTTATTAATCACTTCATCTTCACTAAAAGTTCCTCCATCCTCGCCATTGATTAATTGTTTAATTGTAGATAATAAATTATTTTTATTTAGCAATACTGCTAAGCTGATTGTAGTTAATGCAATAAAACCACCTTCACCACCAATAACAACTGGCTTTTTACTTGCTTTAAAAACTCCTAATGCTTCTGCTTGTTTTTCATAACCTTCTATTACTTTTTCAAATAATGGAGATATTTCTTCTATTGGCTTTCCTGCAGTATAATGAAGATATAATAAAGATTGATAGATCCATGTAATAGATTGCCATCTCGAAGCTTCTCCACAATTATATTGATCATCTTCAAATGCATCACTTTCTAAATATAAGGGTATTCCTTCTTCATTGTACTCTGTAGTCTTTAAATAATACTCTTCAGTTAAAAATTGCTGTCTTTTATATTTATCGAAACTCATATTAATCCTAAAATTAATGCCACGAAGGGCATGTTTTATTTATTCTTCACCATCAAACTGCCAGTACACTTCACCCCAATCTGTTTCAGAAAGTGTTGGTAACATTTCACCTCTTAACACATGAACGCGTGAATCCACTTGTACTGGGGTTGTCCAATAGCCCGTTTTTGGGGATTTTTCGCCAGCTTTGACTTTTATTACAGTTAGATTCTCTTGGGTTACTTCAGATTGAGTATTATTTTTACGAGCCCATGCAACTATATCTTTAGGATAGAATAAATGCTTGTGTAGAGGAGTGTCATCCAAATCTAGTAAATAAACCAAAGCAGCTGCTTCAAAAGACCAATAACCACAATATTTTAGTTCTTCTGCAGGCTCTAAATGACTATTAAACCAAAGTGCATTTTTATTCATTTGATACCAATCAGCTAAGTATTCATCTAAATATTTAACAGCAGTTTCTTTATTATTTTTAACTAGCACATTATCAATCACATCACATAATTTTGAATAACCTAATGCAAATAAATTTCCTTCGTTAAATGTTGGATGTGAAGGATCATTAAGTTTAAAAAATTTATTAATAATTTCATCTTCACCCGTATGACTTTCACCCTCACCATTGACTAAAGAATGAATACGATCAAACAAATCATTTCGATTTAATAAAAAAGCCAGACCAAGTATATTTAACGTTTCATTTTGAGTTGGAATGACAGAAGATTTTTTTGACTTATGGAAGATAGCTAAGGCTTCAGATTGTTTTTCAAAGCCTTCTATAACTTTTTCAAATAAGGGGATAACTTCCCCTATAGATTTTCCTGCTGTGTATACAAGGTAAAGTAGAAAAGAATAATCATGTGTTATTAAATTCCATCTTCTATTTTCGCCGCAATTATACTCATCATCCTCAAATGCATCACTTTCTTTCCAAAAATCAATATCTTCGATATAAAAATCATAGGCACTTTTATAATAGTCTTCAGTTAAAAAAATCTGTCTTTTATATTTATCGAAACTCATATTAATCCTAAAATTAATGCCACGAAAGGCATAAATCATTCTTCACCATCAAACTGCCAGTACACATCACCCCAATCACTTTCAAAATTAGGGAATATATCTCCTTGTTTAAAATATTGACGTGAGTTTTCTTTAGCAAAAGTATACCAATTACCTTCGTGAGGACATGGACTACCGGCAATAACAATATCTATTCTTTCTGGTTCTTGAACTTCAACTTCCACTCGTTTTAATTCAGGCCAAGTGCTGTCTTCATCAAATCGTGCAATCCATTGCTTTGAACTTACGACATCAAAACGTGGATTTGGATCATCTGACCACGCATCCAAAGTGGTCAGTTTTAAGTTATCACAACGTATCGGTTTAATTAGTTCATTTGCCATCACCAATAAATCAGGAACACCTTCTTCAACTGGATAAAGTGAAAGCTCTCCCAAACGTATCCATAAGTTGTATTTTGTTGAATCTTCTGGGTCTATAATTTTAGTAATTTCAATTCGTGGATCATTTAGTTTTTCACGAATTTGTTCTTCACTCAAGTCTAGTTTCTCTAGCCAGTAGGGGGAAAGTAAAAAGCACCATGTAGGCGTACGAATACCACCACCTAACCCATCCCGATCTTCTGCAATAAACATATTTTCATGAGAAAACTCCATACCAGGATGATCAATATCGAGTCCATAAAAATAATCTGAAAATGTGCGTTCAACAGTTTCGAACTCAGGTGAAATATAAGCAAACTGTCCAGTATTACCTATTTCATAACCGCTAT
Source organism: Acinetobacter sp. YH12152 (assembly GCF_013418285.1). Classification (NCBI taxonomy): domain Bacteria; kingdom Pseudomonadati; phylum Pseudomonadota; class Gammaproteobacteria; order Moraxellales; family Moraxellaceae; genus Acinetobacter; species Acinetobacter sp. YH12152. The sequence continues at coordinate 4,224 of NZ_VPCH01000049.1, read as the reverse complement.
AAGCTTGTATTGGATTGAGTTGTCTTAAAATTTTTTCAACAAAAGTGTGCCAAACCATCTTATTGGTTTTATACCATTGATCGCCAAAAGTTAATTTAATACTAGAATAGCGCTCATTTGAGTCTCGAATATTACTTTCTAAAGCCCAACGTGCACTCTGTGTATCCGCCTCGGCTGATGTTGCACCTATAAAATATACAAAATATTTTTTAAAGATTTTATGCATTTCAACTAAAAGCTCATCTCGGCTTCTAATCCATTTATCAGCCTTTTTCCAAACCTCAGTGTCACTCCTAAACCTTAATTGAAAAGGTTTATCTATTATGGTTTTTTCAAATTCAATATAAATATCTAAAACTTTATTTAGTAGATCTTCAGCATTTTCTTGATGCATGTACAAAGTGATATAGGGGCAAATACCAAACTCTTTCTTTTCCTCTCCATAAATTATGGAAGTATCCTGAGGAATATCTCGAGCCAATTCAGCTATTTCTTGTTCATTTAAATAAAGTTGTACTGTACTCATTATATTAATTTCCTCTTCTACCTCTTGTATTCTCTTGAGTTTGGGCTTTACTTTGATCCTTTGGTGTAGCATCTTCTGGATAACGAAACAGTGAAAATTATTGTTTTTATTTAAAATAATGCCCCGAAGGGCATAAATCATTCCTCACCATCAAACTGCCAGTACACATCACCCCAATCACTTTCAAAATTAGGAAAAATATCACCTTGTTTAAAGTATTGACGAGTGTTTCCCCTTGCTACAGTAAACCAATAACCTGGTTGAGGACATTTTTCACCTGCATGAATTGATATTTTTTGATATTTAGTTAGGAGGTCAATTTCAGAACTACTAGGTTTAAATGTCCGGTAGAACTCTATTAAGTCTTTTGGATAATAGAGGTATTCATGAAATTCTTTATCATTTTCTATTTCTAAGAGTATAACAGCGCACGCTGCTTCAAAAGCCCAGTATCCATAATAGCCACCTTCTGATTTATGAGTATCATGCCAAGGCGCACCTGATAAATCTTTGTACCAATTCTTTAAAAACTTAAGGACAAAAGCTAAAGAAATTTCATTATCTTGATTTGAAAAGGCTTCACATAATAATAAGTAAGGTTTTGGTACTAATACTGTTGAACAATCATATCTATTTTCATCTGAAAAAGATAAATACTCTTCAATTAGCCAATCTTGAGCAACATTTTCTCTCATTTCTCCGTCAATTAATTTCGCAACTCTAGGTAGTAAATCCTTTCGGTGGAGTAAATAACACAAACTGATTAACCAAATACATGGACAATAGCCATCAATAGTAAATAATTCAAAAACTGGTAAGTTTATATTTTTATGATAACTTCTTAATTTACTTCCATATTGCTCATAATAGTCAATAACTATTTCAAGTTGGCTTCTAATAAAAGGTAAACTATTGCCAGCTGTATATTCCAATAAAAGTAGATTTAAATAGTTCTCTGCTACGATAGCATAAGAGTATACCCATCTTTCTTCTAGTGAATCACCAACACCTGTAGGATTTACTTTAAAAGTTTCAATAGTGTTCAGAGTTTCCGCCTTTAATGTTTCATACATTTGAGGTGTAAGAAATTGTTGTCTTTTTATATTAACTAAATCCATTTTATGCCCAAAAACTGCCCCCGAAGGGCATATTTTCACTTATTCTTCACCGTCAAACTGCCAATATACATCCCCCCAATCACTTTCAAAATCAGGGAAAATTTCCCCTTGTTTAAAGTATTTACGAGTGTTTTCCTTAGCTACAGTGAACCAATATCCCGATTGAGGACATTTTTCACCTGCTTGAATTGATACTTTTTGATATTTAGTTAGGAGGTCAATTTCAGCACTACTAGGTTTAAATGTACGATAGAACTCTATTAAGTCTTTTGGATAATAGAGGTATTCATGAAATTCTTTATCATTTTCTATTTCTAATAGAATAACAGCGCAAGCTGCTTCAAAAGCCCAATATCCATAATATCCACCCTCTGATTTATGGGTATCATGCCATGGAGCTCCAGATAAATCTTTATACCATTTTTTTAAAAATTTGTTTAAGTGCTTGAATGAAACTTTATTATCTTGGGTCACAAATGCATTGGATAACTCAAAATAAGGATTTGAAAAAAGGACATCTGAACAATCAAAACGGTTATCGTCATTAAAAGCCAAAAATTCCTCTACAATCCAATCTTTCCCTCCATTTTCTTGATCCTCTCCATCAACAAGGTTAGCTACCAACGGTAGTAAATCAGTTCTTTTTAATAAATAACAAAGGCTGATAATCCATATATATACACAATAGTCATCTAAAATTTCAATATCAAAAACACTAAAATTATTATTTTTATAATAGGCTCTTTGTTTTATAGAGAGTTCCTTGAATAATTCAATTACTTTATCAAATTCTAAGCGTAAATACTCAATCGGTTTACCAGCAGTATAGTCCAAAATAAACAAATCAAACTGGTACCTAGATGCTATCGAATAAGAGTCGACCCATCCTGCTTCGATATCTTCATCATTATTTGATTCGCTTAGAAAACTTTCTATAGCACTGACAAGTTCACTCCTCGTAGACTTATAGTAACTTTCATCTAAAAATTGTTGTCTACGATTAAACTTAAATTCCAACATAAATAAATTTCCAATTATTTATTATTAACAACGATACTAATGTCTTTATCAGTCCAAACCCTTGTAGCTTTATGAGTAGAATGTTCTTTTGATGAGTGCTGATAAAAACGGAGACTTTAACTTGGTAAACTACACATACTCATTAGGAGTTTACCATGAGCAAAAAACAAAAGATTTATACAGTGGAATTCAAAGCTGAAGCAATTAAAGCTATTGAATCAAATAAAGGAAATGTCTCTGAAACTGCTCGACAGCTTGGTATTTCAATGCAGACCCTTTCAAATTGGTACAACAAAGCAAAAGCTGGAACATTAGTAGGCACACAACAATATTCGCCTGATCTCGTTGCTCTACTCAAAGAAAATAAGAAACTCAAACAGCAACTCAAAACTGCGGAAATGGAAAGAGAATTTCTAAAAAAAGCAGCAGCGTACTTTGCCAAGGACCATCAGTAAGGTACGATTACATGAAAGAGAACACAAACACCTATCCAACAACGATGATGGCTAGACTGCTCAAAGTTTCAATTTCAAGTTTTTATGACTGGTTATAACGAGGCATGAGCAAAAGAGTTGTTCAAAGAAATCAGCAGACGATCTTAGTCAAAATAGCTCATCAAGAAACTAAAGAAAGTTATGATCATATTCGCTTAACGAGGTATTTACAGTCACAAGGCATCCCAATTAGCGAGTATGCAGTCCGTTGTATAAAAAGGCTAAATCAGCTGTATTGTAAGCGCCATAGGCGTTTTAAAAGCACGACGAACAGTGATCATAATCGAGCGATCTATGACAATTTACTCAAACAAGAGTTTTTAATGACCAAACCTAATCTTGCATGGTCAAGTGATATTACGTACACATGGACAGCTGAAGGTTGGTTGTACTTAGCTGCTTTAAAAGACCTTTGTACTAGACAGGTCGTTGGTTATAGCTTAAGTGAGCGAATGACAGCGCAACTAGTTTGCAATGCGCTGAGTATGGCAATTCGCAATCACAAACCATCACATGGGCTAATTGTGCACTCAGACAGAGGAAGCCAATATTGCAGTCATGAATATCGAAACATGCTTGAAAAATATGGATTTCAAGGTTCAATGAGCAAAAAAGGAGACTGTTACGATAATGCCCCGATTGAGAGCTTTTGAGGAATACTCAAAAACGAGTTGGTTCACCATCGCAACTACAAAACAAGGGGAGAAGCCAAAGCAGATATTACAAAATACATAGAGCTATTTTATAATCAGAAGAGAATCCAGAAAGGACTGAGTTTTAAGACACCAAATCAAATGGCAGAGGACTTTTACGAGTTGGCTGCCTAGAATCTCCCAAGTGGAAGTGTCCTGTTATTTCAGCACACATCAAACTCTTGAATCTAGATAGCCTAATTATTAAAAAGAAACTTATCGATAATTTAAAGATATATTTCAAAACGGCTTTGTTGCACAAACCTATCTGTAAAGGCTTTTTCAGCGATATAATTTTCAAATGAAGAAGCCTACACACAAAATCTATCGCACAACCAATTGGCCCGCATATAACCGAGCACTCATGAGTCGCG
>NZ_VPCH01000048.1:0-27592 GCF_013418285.1 Acinetobacter sp. YH12152 | reverse complement strand
GATAGTCTTTTTCAGATTCAATCAATAATTGAACCGCTCTTTCTCTGATTTCAGGGGTATATTTTAATTTGGTCATCGGAACATTCTCTCAGAATACTGAGTCTCCGACAAACCCGGTACGGTTCAAACCTAATTTTATTAACTTATTCAATAAATTTAATTAACTATACAAAAAAAACCAACTTATCTTAAATATTGATGGTTTAGACAAGCCTCAGCTTTTGAGTGTTTTTGCAACAAAGCAGAACGCTAATAAAAATATTCTAAATAACATTTCACATAAAATTCACTATCAGATACATACTCTTTACTTGGAAGTAAAATGCTGAAATTTTTGACTGAAAAAAATTAGCCAATGCTTTCAAGTTAGATTAAGTAAATTGTACCAAATATAAATTTATATAGGTGTATTCTTCAATGGCTATAGAGTTTGTTTCAAAATCAAAACTACCGACTGCATTTGGTGATTTTGAAATTATAGCGTTTCAAGACCAAAGTACTGGTGAAGAACATATCGCTCTTGCTAAAGGCATGGGTACTATTTCTAATCAACCTGTACTCGTTAGAATTCATTCAGAGTGCTTAACAGGTGACGCTTTTGGATCACTCAAATGTGATTGTGGCCCCCAATTACATTCAACCATGAAAATGATTCATGATGCAGGTCAAGGTGTGATCTTATACTTACGCCAAGAAGGTCGCGGCATAGGACTAACCAATAAAATTCGAGCTTACGCCCTTCAAGACCAAGGACATGATACTCTTGACGCCAATTTATTATTAAATTTACCAGCAGATGCTCGTAAATATGATATGTGTACCATTATGTTAGATTATTTAAAAATAAAGAATGTAAAACTCATTACAAATAATCCCCTTAAAATTAAATCTTTAACTGATTTAGGAATTAATGTTGTTGAACGTATTCCTTTAAAAGTTGGTTTAAATATCTTTAACAAAGCTTATCTAGAAACAAAGCAAAAACGCATGTCACATCTATATGATAATAGTGATTTTTAAAAAGCGATCACTTTTAGAAAAAAATCCATGTATAAAGTTCCATCTCCCTCACGGGAGAAGGCCATGATAAAATATTGTTTTATATTCAATTATGGTTTTAAAGAAGATTTATGAAAGGTGCCTGACTATTCTTTATTTTGTCTCAGTATCTGTGCAAAAACCGTCACTTTTTCTAAAGTCGCATTCATTCCCTTATTAAAAAAAGTATCGACAAGCGCTGAGCCAATGATAATAAGATCTACTTTATTGGCTAGTGCTTTAACATGGCTTTCATTTTTGATCCCAAAGCCAATTGCAACTGGAATATTAAAAATTGGCTTAATTTCAGTTATCTTTTTCTCAAGATTAGATATATTGAAGTCTCCTCCTGTTAAGCCATTTTCTGCAACATGATATAAAAAACCTGTCGCGCGCGCTGAAATTTGCTCTAACCTTTCAACTGGGGTCGTCGGCGCGGTCATTGCAATTAAATGCATATTTTTTTCATTTAATTGCACCTCAAATTTTTCTCGATATCCATATGGAGCATCTAAAATCAATATTCCATCTATAAGATTTTCTGTTTCAGCGATAAGTGTCTCAAAACCATATTGCATAATCGGATTTAAATAAGTCATGAAAATTATTGGTGTCTGGTCATCATGCAGCCTGATTACTTTTACCAACTCAATGGTCTGTTTTACCGTTTGACCTGCATCTAAAGCCCGAAGATGCGCTGCCTGAATGATCTCTCCATCTGCCACTGGATCAGAAAATGGAATACCCACTTCAATAATGTCAGCCCCTGCTTGACCCAATTGGCTTAACAGACGACAACTTTCTGTAAAATTAGGATCTCCAGCAGTAAAATAACAGACCAGACCGCTTCGATTTTCCAGTTTCAATTGCTCTAATTTTTGATCTAGACGGTTCATGCTGTAGCTCCTGCAAGATATTTTTTGACCGTGTTTAAGTCTTTGTCTCCTCTACCACTTAAATTGACAATAATGATCTGTTCTGGCTGCATTTCTTGAGCAAGTTGAATCGCATATGCAATCGCATGAGAACTCTCAAGAGCAGGAATAATACCCTCCTGTTGACTTAAAAGCTGAAAGGCATTTACCGCTTCTTGATCGGTGATCGCCGTATATGTAACACGTCTTGTTTCAAACAGAAGACCATGCTCAGGACCAACACCAGGATAATCTAAGCCAGCTGATATAGAGTGCCCCTCTAAAATCTGCCCATCTGAATCTTGTAATAAATAAGTTAAATTGCCATGCAGCACACCGACTTGACCCTTGCAAATAGAGGCGGCATGTTCATCGCTATTTATTCCTTTTCCACCTGCCTCAACGCCAAACATTTTGACATTCAGGTCTTCTAGAAAAGGATGCATCAACCCTAGTGCATTTGATCCCCCACCCACGCAAGCAACTAGAGCATCAGGCAGCCTATTTTCTTTCAGGAGTATTTGGTTTCTGGCTTCTAGACCAATAATTTTCTGAAATTCTCTGACCATCGTCGGATATGGGTGAGGGCCTGCGCCAGTACCCAACAGGTAATAGGTTGTATCCACATGACGAATCCAGTCACGTAATGCTTCGTTCATGGCATCTTTTAAAGTCCCACGACCCTTTTGAACACTTCTGACTTCAGCACCGAGTAATTTCATGCGCTCAACATTCATTTGTTGGCGCTGAATATCTGTTTCTCCCATAAAAATGGTACATTTCATCTTAAACAGCGCGCAAACCGTTGCTGTTGCAACACCATGTTGCCCAGCACCAGTTTCTGCAATGATTCTGGTTTTCCCCATAAATTTGGCTAATAAGATTTGGCCTACACAATTATTGATCTTATGCGCACCCGTATGGTTCAAATCTTCTCGCTTGAAATATATTCGAGCGCCGCCTGCATAAGCTGTTAGGTTTTTTGCATAAAAAAGAGGACTAGGACGACCAACAAAGTCCGTTAAAATCTGCTGATATTCAGCCCAAAATTCAGGTTTGTGCCGAACATTATTAAAGGCTTGCTCTAATTCTTGAAGTGCTGGCATTAAGCTCTCTGGCATGTAACATCCGCCAAATTTACCAAAAAATCCTAAGTCATCAGGACCATTACCTGTATAAGGGGTTGTCATCTCATATCTCTTTTACTATCAAAACTTGTTCGATCTTAAAATATTTTCATTTTGATGATAATTGATATATTTTGAGCTAATGATGTTAGAAAATTTTACAACATGAAACGCAGAACATTACCTCCTCTTAATGCTTTAAAAGCTTTCGAAGCTGTCGCCAGAAATAAAAGTTTCAGCTTAGCTGCCGAAGAATTATGTGTCACCCATAGTGCGATTAGTCATCAAATAAAGCAGTTAGAAGAATGGTTAGATAAAAAATTGTTTATTCGACATTCCTCGACCATCTCTCTGACGGCGGACGCCGAAGAATTATCGCTCGTTTGTACGCAATTTTTTAATCGTTTAGAACAATGTGTCTTTGAGTTAACAAATAAAACATCAGAGGTAGAGGTGGTAATAGGCGCTTCTCATAGTTTTATGGCAAATTGGCTGATTCCCCGATTAGAAGAGCTCGAAGTCATTTATCCCAATATCCATATCAAATTAATGACATGTAATGAGTTAAAATTATTAGAAAAAGAGAAAGTTGACATATTGATCAATAGCATCAGTGAGAATCATCTACTTCCTAACTTTTTGAATAAATATCTGTTATTTCCCGATAACATGGGTCCTATTTGTAATCGTGAAATAAATCTTCTTCATTCCGTAAATGATCTTTTAAACTATCCATTACTTCATACCCACTCAAATAAAAGTGCATGGCATACATGGTTTGATCAGTTTCAAATAAGCTTTTGCCCAAAATCCAATGACCGTTATTTTGATAGTCTGAATTTAATGATAGAAGCTGCCGTGTCTGGGTTAGGAATTGCCATAGCACCTCAAATTCTAGTCGAAAAAGAAATGTTAAATGGAAAGATCATTGCCCCTTTTGGTTTTATCTATTGTGACTATAATTTTTATGCAATGGTCAGAAAAAATAATGAAAATCGTGATGTTATGAATATTATTCATTGGTTAATGGCCGAAGAAAAAAGTTAAACATTTAATCTTTGATTTGAAAAATTCTATTCAATTGCTCATCTATAACGTCTATTTCACATTCTATTCACGCTGTGCTGCCTAAGGTATAAACATACACTTCATACGGACACTGATGATGAGACTTGTAAAAACACTAATTGCTACAGCCTTATCCTTGCCGCTTCTGTTGTTAGCCGGATGTAAAAGTATTCCCAGTTATTCAGACGATTACGCCCAATCCAGAAATGGTATTCAGGGGATAGCGCTGGATCAGGCTAAAGCTCAGGATATCGGCCTCCGCTTTACCTCAGCCTTTAATACCTTGGGCACACCTGAATTCGTTGAAAATGCTGGAGCACTGTATGCCGACCAGCTGTTTATTAACGATACGCTATCGCAATTTTCATCCCGTCAAAATCTACTCGAGCACTTTCAAGGCATGAACAAACGGGTCAGCAAGGTCAGCGTCAAGCTGTTAAACGCTTCTTATCATCAGGACTCTGCCTATGTGCACTGGCATATGGCCTATGATTTTAAATTGTTCGGCACGACCCGCAGTATGGACTCTTACGGTATCAGTGAAATCAAGATCAACGAAAACAACAAGATTATTTTCCAGCAGGATTTCTGGGACCCTGCGAATGGCCTGTACCGTTCCCTGCCTTATGTTGGAGGGGTCTACTCATGGCTACTGCCTTTCAAAAAATAGCGATTAGTACAGCGTTAGTGATGGGATGTAGCTTCTGTCCATGGGCACAGGCACAAAGCCTGAATCAATGCGGCAATGGTCCGCTGATGGTGGGTCAAAAACAGGTCGGTATGGCCAGTTATTTTGCCCAAAACTGTAGCCAGTCCTGGGAAAAACAAAATATACAGATGGACTTTTCCTATACACAGAATATTCCGGAATGGGCATTTAAGCGTGCGGCCACACATTTACTGAAACGTAATGTTAAAGACGCAAAAATACATGCTCTATTCAACCCAATCACCGATTTGTATCGTCCGGTCAGATCAGGCGACCTGTATCGTTTAAAATACAACCATGCTACACAGACCCTGAGCTTATCTTTGAACCAGCAAAGTTTAGGGCAGCTTAAACATCCTCTGGCACAACAATATTTTAATATATGGCTGGGTCCCCAGCCATTTAGTGCTAAATTAAAACAGCAATTATTAAATTAGTATCTGCCGCTATGTCGAAACATTTTATCCTGATGGTTGAAGACCATTATGAACTGGCCTCTACCCTATGCGAGTTTTTGGAAGAACATGGCTTTGTGGTCGATCATGCCCGCAATCTGAGTGCTGCTAGACAATTACTGAAACAGCAACGCTACCATATCTTGCTACTAGACATTAATTTGCCTGATGGTTCTGGTTATGAATTGTGCGAGTGGTTACGCAATGAAGAAGGGTTGGACTTACCTGTCTTGATGCTTACCGCTCGGGATACCTTGGATGATAAACTCAAAGGCTTCAATTCTGGCACGGATGATTATTTGGTCAAGCCCTTTGACTTTAACGAGCTGGTGGTTCGGGTGAAAGCTTTGATCAAGCGCTCACTGGGTGAAGTATCTAGCAGTCGTCTGCAAATTCATGACCTAATTTTGGACACGGCAACACAGCAGCTAACTCGAGCTGGGCAGAACATTGAATTGCCTCCGATTCAGTTTAAACTTTTGAAGCTACTGATGCGTCATTCTCCTAAAGTACTGACCAAACAGGAAATTATGATGCAGCTTTGGGGTGACGAAGAGCCAGAAAGTGATGCTCTGCGCAGTCATATCTATAATTTACGAAAAATGGTCGATAAACCCTTTGAACAAAAGCTGATTCACACCATATCTGGGATTGGTTTAAAGATTGCTTTCGAAGATGAAGCCTAATTTAGGTACACAACAACAATCAGTCCAGTGGTCATTGCTAGATCAACATTCTGATGAGTGTCAAGATAATATTGCCTGTCAAACAGCTCCACACGCCAACCTAGCTGTTTGCATAGCTTTTGCACCAATTGCAATCCAATACCATGCCCTTTGATTTCCAGTTGTAGCTGCTGACCTGACAGTTCCTGAACTTTAGAATTGTTAGGTAAAGGCATGCCGACCCCATTGTCAGCAATCAGCACTTTATTTTTTTCCAGAATCACATCAATTTCTGTGCCCTGTGAATAGTTCAGCGCATTGCGCAGAATATTGCCAAACACCATTTTGGTCATGGATGGATAAAGTTTACGCGGCTGTTCATCGAGGTCTTTTTGCAGATCTATCTGCATGCCTTTGTTATGACTGACACTTTCCAGATCCTGCACCAGATTGTCCAGACATTCTGAAAGCATGGTCGGTTCAGCAGTTAAAGTGTTGGTGGTATTGCGGGCAATGGCCAGCAAGGTATCGACCAGCAGCTGCATGTCTTCAATGGTGTTATGCAGGCGGGTAAAGGACTTGTTGTCGCCATAGCGTGCCTGACACAGCTGCACATTGCCTTTTAAAATGGTCAGTGGCGTGCGTAGCTCATGGCTGACATCTCCGGTAAATTCACGCTCACGCTGAATAAATTCGCTTAATACCTGATGATATTTTTCCAGCGCCTGCTTGAGGTATTCAGCTTCCAGATTAGAGTCGGTGCGGATGTCCTGAAAAGGCGAAGCCTGATTTTTCTGATGTTCCCAATCGATATATTCCAGCGCATTGGCAAGACGGGTAATCGGGGAAAAATAGCGCCGGGCCCGACGGTTCCACCACCACAGCACACTATATAGCACAAACAGGCTGACCATCAGCGGTGCCAGACCAAACAGCCACACCAGCTTGTTGACGTTGCTTTCGCCAAACACCAGCAGCACATGCTGTCCGTCTTTTTCACCATACACGGTCATGCGCTCCTTGCCATCGACAAAATGCCGGTTCACCCCTTGCTCAAGCTGTATGTCGCGAAATTGGACTGGCGGTACATCGCTCCAGCGATAACCATACAAGTTTTTGGTATCGGGCAATTCAGCAGTCGGATTACGTTCCAGCCGCTGCCAGTAATGTGACATTTCCTGTTCTAGCGCAGTTCTGAGCAGGGAACCTTTGATTACCCAAGCACTACAGCCAATCCCGATCACCACAGACAGGGCAATGAATCCGATTTGCAGCCAGTAATAGCGGTTAAACACCTCACCCAGAGGATGATCGTGTTTGTCCCTGAACAGCTTTAACATTGGTGCATTCCCCCGCTACCCCATCCGATTCGCCATTCAATTATACGGTTTTCTTTTTAAACAGAAAGTGACCGATCACCCACTCGCGTCCATGGTCATAACCAAATAGCTCGGCACAGGCCATAAAGAAAATCCGCCAGCGCTGCCACCAGATTGCGGCATCCGCGCCATAAGTTTGTTCAAATAAGGGCTTTAGCTCGGCCTGTTTAGCATCCATATTTTCTAGCCAAGCATTTGCGGTACGTTCATACTGCGTACCCGCCCATTGCCAGTGCTGCTCTAGCTGTAAATGCTGCTGAAAATGTAGAAAGGTCGACGCTGCCGGCATCAGTCCGCCACTAAAGAAATATCTCGACATCCAGTCGAATTCATTTTTCACTTCAAACGGATAATGCAGGAAACGGTGACAGAAAATATGGCACCAGAGCAGACCATCCGCTTTCAGCCAGCAGCTGATATTTTCAAACAGTTTCTGGTAGTTGCGCACATGTTCAAACATTTCCACCGAAACCACGCGGTCAAAGGACGCGGGTTCCAATTGCAGCACATTGACGTCGCAGGTGATCACCGTCAGGTTCTGCAGTTTTTTCAGACGCGCCTGTTCCTGAATATACAGGCGCTGGCTCGAGGAATTCGACACCACCGTAATGCGGGCTTTGGGATAATGCTCGGCCATATACAGACTCAACGATCCCCAGCCACAGCCAATTTCCAGAATATCCTGTCCATCTTTTAACTGTGCACGGTGGCAATAGCTGGCAAGTGCCGCTTCTTCCGCCTGATCCAGCGTGGTATGAGGATGTTCAAACAGGCTAGCGCTGTATTTCAGACGCTTGCCCAGCACCGCCTGGAAAAATGCGGTGGGCAGTTCATAGTGCTGTTGATTGGCCTTTTCGGTCTCGATGGCAATCTCGCTGTTTTTCAGCATATGCAGCACATCCATATAGCGCCCAGCTGCCAGTGCCGGGTCAAAGCGTCCTTCCTGTGCCAGACGTTTTTTGCTTAAAGTACGAATGCCTGCACGAATCACTGGGTCTGGCACCTTGCCATTTTCGATCAGTTCTAAGGTTTTTTTAATCATAAAGTCCATGTATTTACCTACTCTTTGGGTGGCCACGGAATAAACATTGAAGTTCGTCGTTGATAGTCTTTATAGTTGTCGCCGCGATGTGCCAGCGCCTGTTGTTCACTAAAGGGAATCCCGGTGATGTAGTACAGAAACAGCCACATCAGCAGCGGATAAATCCATAATCCATAGGCACCTGCTGCCAGACCAAGGACCGGATAGGCAAACCAGTGCAGCCATTCAAAAAAATAATTCGGATGGCGCGAATATTTCCAGAGTCCCTGATCCATGGTTTTACCTTGATTCTGTGGATCTAGCTTAAAACGGTAAAGTTGTTGGTCGGCAGTGCTTTCGCCTATCAAAGCGGATAGCATGATCATGCCCGCCACAATCACAGTGACCAAAGTCCAGTCATTCCATTGCTCGGTCGAGATACTTACCAGCTTCAGCATTGGGTAAGAAAACAGTAGAGCCAAACCTGCCTGAAATATAAAAAACATCAGAAAACCAAGATGCTGATAATCCCCCATCGCTCGGCGCATGTTGGCATAACGCGTGTCTTCTTGGGTTTCACTGGCATAGCGCCGTAACAGATGCCAAGTCAGCCGTGAAAACCAGATCCCACTCGCCAGTCCCAGAAATAAGCGAACCAAGATCGGTGCACTGTCAATCGCCCAAGCGGCAATAATCACATTGAGGGCAATACTGAAACTCCAAGCGACATCGACCAGCCCTGCTCTGCGGTTATAGGTCACCAGCAGCCAGCTACAGAGCATGATAAAGACATTCAGCATCAGTAAATTCAGCAGCATTTCGTCCCTCCTGTTTTATCTTGGCTTAGTAGGCACTGGCTTCGAACAGCAGATGTACATCACTGATCACGCCTTCGCGGAAGCCACCTTCGCAATAACACAGATAAAAATCCCACATGCGGATAAAACGCTCATCAAAGCCAAGCCCAAGTACCTGATCATGTTGCTGCAAGAAACGCTGACGCCAGCAGTGCAAGGTCTGGGCATAGCTCTGGCCGATATCTTCCAGATGTTTGAGTCGCAGTTTTTGTTCGGAAGCGGTCTGGGTCATGACACTGATACAGGGAATAAAACTGCCCGGGAAAATATAGCGCTTGATATAGTCAATGGTATTCAGGGCTTTGGCATAGCGTGCATCTTCAATCGTAATCGCCTGAATCAGGGCCAGACCATTCGGCTTGAGGAGCTCGCGGCATTTTCGGAAATAAGTTGGTAAATACTGCTCACCTACTGCCTCGATCATTTCAATCGACACCAGCTTGTCGTATTTGCCTTCCAGTAAACGGTAATCTTTCAGCTGCACAGTCACACGATGTGACAATCCTGCTGCAGCGACCCGGGCCACGGCTTCATCATACTGTGCTTTGGAAATGGTGATGGTGGTGACCTTGCAGCCATACTGCTGAGCGGCATAAATGGCAAAACCGCCCCAGCCGCTGCCAATTTCGACCAAATGATCCATCGGTTTGAGTTGCAGTTTCTGGCAAATCAGCTCTTTTTTATAATCCGAAGCCTGTTCCAGGCTCATGCCCGGCTCTTTAAACACCGCACTGGAATACATCATGCTGGAATCTAAGAACAATTTAAAAAAATCATTGCTCAAGTCATAATGCTCAGCAATATTCTGACGACTGCCATCAATCGAATTCTTGCGGGATTTATACCAAGCCTTGAGTACCAGCTGGCTAGCTTTTGCCACCACATTTTGATTCATCCGATCAAGCACATCACGATTACGCGCTAGAATACGAATTACATTGACCAGATCTTCACTGCTCCAGTAACCACGAATAAATCCTTCTGCTGCCCCCAGTACACCATTACGGAACAACAGTTCCATCAGACGGGCATCATGCACCTGAATCACGGCCTCAAGATCGCTGTTTTCGCCAACTGTTCCGCTCCAGATGCCTTTAAAAATCAGCTGACCATGCCGCAATTTCAGCAAATGCCGTAATACCACCGGCAGTTCGGTGTGCTCTCCCATTAACAGTGTTTTCATAGTCATGTCTTTCCTTTTTCTTTTTTAGGATGGCGGTAAAACGGAATTTTCTTTTTCCATAAACGAAAGGCATGCAGATAAATTCCGCTGACCATCCTGAAGGGTTCAAGAACTTTCAGTACAGCATAGCGATGCTGCTGTGAAGGAACTGTGATGGCCTGCAGGGAAAATTTCAGGGTGGCATCGAATTGCAGCACGGCCTGCTCAAACAGCTGCATATGAATCACATTTTGTTGTTCTGAAAAGCTAAAACGCCAACGATAATCTAGCTCCATCGGCATGAACGGCGACACATGAAAGTCCTTTTTAAAATCAAACTGGTGACTTTGGTACGGCGCATGTTGGTCTGCATTGTTTCGGCAGTCGTGAATGTAGACCTGTCTTTCATTCCACGGTGTATTGGTAATTTCACTAAGTACAAATATCAGTTGGTCGGTGGCATCTAAGACTAGATAAAACACTACAGAATTAAAGCGAAAGCCGAGTGTTCGTGGCAAAGCCATTACTCGGATAGATGCGGCATGCGGTAATAGATAGTTTTCCCGCTTGATGAGCAAACGTGAGACCTTCTGCCGAATCGAACCATATTCCATGGTCAGAAAATCCCGCTCATCTAGGGTCAAGAAATTCCAGCGGCTGGAAGACCAGAGCCAGGATTTACCGGTAAAGGTCGCGAGCTGATCCGGATCAAACCATAGATAGGTTAGCTGGGTCTCAAAAGCATGGGCTTTGGGCAAATAACGTCGGTGCCGGATTTCGGCAGAGGCAATCGCCAGTGGATACATCTGCATCATGTGCTCCTAGGCGGCCTGTTCGGCCTGTTTCAATAGCTGATCGACTACCCATGATGCGCTACGCGCCCCATCCTCATGAAAGCCCCAGCCCCAGTAAGCACCACAGTATGAAGTGCGGTTTTGGCCGTTGACCTCGACCCAGCGTTGCTGTGCTTCAATCGCCGGGGCATCAAACACTGGATGACGGTAATGTCGTTCTACCCAGACTTTTTTCGGATTCAGGGCAAAATTAGGATTCAGGGTGGCAAAGACTTGGGTTTTGCAGTTCAGGTTCTGCAACTGGTTCATCCAGTAGCTAAAGCCATAATGTGTGCCACTGTGCTGGAATGGCGTCTGTTCAGTGGCCTGAGTCGGCGTGACGTGTACATGCCAGCTGGCCCACTGGCGACGGGATTTGGGCATGATAGAGGTATCGGAATGTACCACCATGCGGTTATCCTGATAGCGGAACTTGCCTAGCACGTCCAGCTCCTGCGCGGTCGGGTCTTTCAGCAGTTCCAGGCTGTCATCGGCGTGGCTGGCGAAAATCACCCAGTCAAAACGCTCGCTACCTTGTTGGGTTTCAATCAGTACATCATTGGTGCTGCGAGACACCTGATGCACAGCAGTTTTACGGAAGGTGATATTGCACTGGGCTTGAATGGCACGAACGTAGCGAGCTGATCCACCCTTGACCGTCAGCCATAAAGGACGGTCTTTGAGCTGCAACATGCGATGATGCTGGAAAAAGCTCACCACAAATTTATAGGGAATCTGTCCGGCCTGTTCCACCGGACAGGACCACAGCGCTCCACACATCGGATAGAGATGTTCATGACGGAAGGCATCGCTATAACCATGGTGATTTAAATACTCATCAATACTTAGCTGTGCATCGACCTGTTCCACATCCAGATCTTTATTGGCCGCATAGAAACGGAACAGATCCGACAACATCGCGCGAAAATCTGCATTAAAAAAGTTTTGAGGTCGGAACAATAACGAGAATTTTTTTGAAGGATTGTACTGTAAGCCACTGACCTGATTATTCACCGAAAAGCCCATGTCACTGCTTTGCGATTGAATCCCAAGTTCTTTTAGCATGGCGCAGAACAGCGGATAGTTATGCTCGTTAAACACAATAAAGCCACTGTCCACCGCAACCTGTTCACCATCGATATTCAGCTGATGGGTATCGGTATGACCACCAAAGTAGTTCTTCTTTTCAAATACTGTGACTTCATGCGCTTTGCTGAGTTTCCAGGCAGCGTACAGACCGGAAATACCTGAACCAATAATTGCAATTTTCATGGCGATTCCTTTGAATGAATAGTCGGAGTGCCGGTCTTGGCAGCTTTTTTCTGTTTTCGAGCCCGGGCAATTTTACTGACATCATAGACCCGTGGCGGAATCGGCTTGAGTCCCCAGACCAGCCCGAACAAAGACATGAGTTTCAGCAGGTAATAGGTCACATCAATCTGCCACCAGTAAAAACCCTGCCGTGTACTGCCGGCATAATAATGGTGATTGTTGTGCCAGCCTTCGCCCAAGGTAATGATTGACAAGAATAAGTTGTTGCGGCTGTGATCTTCAGTGTCAAAATCCCGGCTGCCATAATGATGCGCCAATGAGTTAATACACAAAGTGGCATGGAGCAGCAACACAGTGGAGACCACAAACCCCCAGACCAGCAATTGCAGGCCGGAGGTACCGAGTTGCGGCCAGGTCATAGCCAGCCACTCCCCTAGCGCATAAATACCGCCCGCGGTCAGCACCACCACAATTAAACTGAAACGGTCCAGCCAGATCAGTTCCGGATATTTCAGCCAATCTCTAATGACTTCTTTACGCGTGGCAAAGTTATATTCGTTTAAAAACCAGCCAACGTGGCTGTACCAAAAACCATGCGTGGAGGAATGCGGGTCTTGCAAGGTATCGGTATAGCGATGGTGATAACGGTGATGCGCCGCCCACCAGAGCGGGCCACGCTGCGCACTCATGGTACCCATCAACACAAACAGGAACTGTACCGGACGCGAAGTCTGAAAAGTTTTATGTGACAGATAACGATGAAAAAAAGCGGTGATGGAAAACATGCGGATCAGGTAGAACAGCAGCATAAAGCCAATCGCAAACCACGACACTCCCACCCAGAACACGGCGAGACAGGCTAGATGTAATAGAATAAAGGGTAAAATCCTCAGCCACTGAATCTTGCTGTTTTCAGCCGTCAGTGTTTCGGGCGCTGTGGGTGTAGACCAGCTGTCTATCCATCGCATCAGACTTTTCAACATGGACTCATCCTACTTTTAAGCGGTTGTCTTTATTCTATTTGATGAGTCTAATCAGTCAGATATGAATTTTATGTGAAGTGAAATAAAAAAAAGCCGAACTGTAGAGAGACTAATGAGTTCGGCAAAAGGGTAACAGATTAATGCGGCAATTTGATCAGTTT
This sequence comes from Acinetobacter sp. YH12152, assembly GCF_013418285.1. Lineage (NCBI taxonomy): Bacteria > Pseudomonadati > Pseudomonadota > Gammaproteobacteria > Moraxellales > Moraxellaceae > Acinetobacter > Acinetobacter sp. YH12152. The sequence continues at coordinate 13,948 of NZ_VPCH01000048.1, read as the reverse complement.
TGTGATGTCATAACCATAATATTTTGCTGTATCCAGATAGGACTGATAGGTGGCTTGATCCAGTTGCGGTTCACGTGACAAAATCCATAGGTATTTGGTACTCGGTCCACCGACCAGCGCCACTTTATATTCCGGGTCTACTCGTAATACCCAGTAATGCCCTTTGGTAAACGGAATCCATCTTAAACCTGGCGGCAAAAAGCTGACTTTCAGTTTGCTGTTGCCCTGATTTTGCGGATAGGCCACCCCTTCAGAGCTTATCATTTCACCATTTTCAATCCGGCAGCTATTTAAGACGTCCATGGTCTGATCGGCATTGACAGTGTATTGTGCCGAGATATCCGAGACACATTTACGCTGAAAATACATCGGTAAATGCGCAATTTCATACCATTTACCCGCATACTGCCGGATATTCACCTGATCGACTGCCTGAGGGGCAACCGTTTCAGCTCGAGCAGTAAAGCTTAAGCTGATGATGGCCAGCGCTGTAACTGCAAAAACCGACTTGAATAGCATCTTCATTTTTAAGCCTTGTTGTATTTGAGACTTAAGATAACCCAGGTGGGTGTGAACAAAGCGTGAAGATTAAATGCAGAATGAAGGTAGGAGAAATTTCAATCTTACAGCCTGAGAAAATGGGGAAAATCATTTCTTCTTGGATCCCCTTTTAAAGCGGTAAATTGGTTTTTTAGATTCAATGTAGCAATATTGTCGATAGTATTATTTAAAAAAGCCAACTAGATCAACATATTAATTCCTGAACCAATCATCTTTTATAAGGCAATTAAATATACATATAAAAAAACTTGATTAATTTTATTTTTAAGGTATAGTTAACTCAACTAGAAAAAAGTCTTGTTTCATTAAATCTCTCTTAAGTATCGTCGTTTTATTCATAATTCTTCGTTTTTTTCAGATTTTAAGTTTCATTCTTTATTATTTTCAAAGTTATATGCAGTCAATAAAATGACTAAAAATTATTAAAAAATCAGTAGGATTTATTATGTCAAACTCAAATGTTGTTAAAGGTACCGTTAAGTGGTTCAATGAAACTAAAGGTTTTGGTTTTATTCAACAAGAATCAGGTCCAGATGTTTTTGCGCACTTTAGTGAAATTGCTAACTCAGGTTTTAAAACATTATTCGAAGGCCAACAGGTTGAATTTAGTATTGCTCAAGGTCAAAAAGGACCGAATGCGGTCAATATTGTTGCTATATAAGCACTAAAATACGAGTTTAAAAAGCACTACTCAGTGCTTTTTTAATTTTAAAGAAAAAGTTGTTTTCCATATTGGAAAAAATCATAAAAACAGGATATAAATTGTTAAAAGTTAATGAATTAATAGCAAAATCTAAAAATGGTACTGAAATTATCGTTTCTTTAATTCCCTTAAATAAAATGCAGAATACACGTCAAGGTTTTAAAGAAATTGAAGTGGGAAAAAGAGTTCTGCTGGAATCTGGAATTGAGGTAGATTTAAATTTAGATGGTCGTACATTTTATACGTCTTTAAATCAATTATTTAAGCTAAATCAAAAAGTTATTTAAAAAATAATATATTGCTTAATTAATTGAACAGCCGCTCCATAATCTTGTTAAAGGTAAAATAATGTTTAAACAAAATCTAAATGTAAAAGACCAATTCGGTATCAAATATTCTATTCAGGCCACGGTTGAGCGCAATTTTAGTGCTAGCCAGTCTTGTTCCCATGTCAAATATATTACCGTGGATGGTGAAGATATTCGGCCCAGTTTTGAAATGTTTTTCCAAAGTACTTCTAGCGGAAAAATTTTCAAGATTATTTAAGTCGATGAACTACTCACAGCTAAAACAAAGCCAATAATATAAAAATATTTATATCTTATAGCTTTATATTATTTATAACTAATATAATAATTTTAAATTTCTAGTGGCTTAACTCGCCCTTAAAAGAGCGAGAATGCGCACTATATTTGTTCAAAATTTCAAAGCCATTCTTTGCTGTCATCGGCAACAGGTGTTCCATGCATCACATGCTGAATCATGGCATAAGCAATACTGCCCTTGAAGGGAATTTCGGGTAACTGATCAAACTTGAAAAATTGCGCGTCGCTCAGTTCATCTTCCTGAATCTGAATCTCACCCGAGTGATACTCTACCCTGAAGGCCATCATCAGATTGCTGGGAAACGGCCACGGCTGGCTGGCCAGATATTGAATGTTTTTGATCTGTAGCCCCACTTCTTCCATCGTCTCACGGCGTACCGCCTCCTCCAGGGTTTCGCCCACTTCGACAAATCCGGCAATCAGGCTGTACATCTGGGTTTTGTTGCGGGCATTTTTTGCCAGCAGAATTTCATCTGTACCCCGAGTAATGATAGTGATCACACAAGGATTCACACGTGGATACTGGTTATAACCACAGGATGGGCAGACCATGGCATAGTGACTGACGTGCTGCTGGGTCGGGTGGCCACATTTACTGCAAAAGCGGTGATTACGGCGCCACTCGAGCAATTGCACAGCACGACTGGCTTGTTCAAACTGTGGCCTGCTCCAGACCTGCACCAATTGCCGGATCGGGACTAGTTGATAGCCTTCAGGTATCGGTTCGTCTTCTTTCAGGTCACGAGCAATGATCGCGCCATTTTCCAACAGGTTCAGGTCATGCTGCAGTCGTTCTACATGCGGCAACTGGAAATGCTCATCCACCAGTAATTGTTGCTGTCTAAAAATATACGCTTTTGAATGTATGCTCATGACAATTCCTTGATTAAAAAAAATCCCACACAGAGGATGTATGGGACAAAACTAAGGAAGCTTACATGGAGTAACTTCTAGCCAGATACTAGGCGAAAGCTGCCTGAATTACAAACACAATAATTTGTATCTTTTTGATTAAAATCACATAATTTTCACACCGACTATGCATTAAACAATCATTAAATTCGAGTATTGTAAAATGGTTTGAAATTTATATAGATAAATACAGCTTTGCTCAAGTGATGATGATTTCTGTGCAATGGTTGATCCGCATCTGACACAGTCTCTTTGGGATGATCTGTATTTTCACAAAAAATTGAGCTGCCTACATTTACACTGTTCTAGTGTTTATAAACTTTGAGATTGGTATGCGTTTCGGTTTAATTCTGGGAGACCAGCTTCATCATCAGCTAGCTACGCTCAAAGTACTGGATCGCACTCAGGATGTAATTCTGATGGCCGAAGTGGTTGAGGAAGCCACTTATGTCGCCCATCATCCGCAGAAAATTGCGCTGATTTTTAGTGCGATGCGTCACTTTGCCAAGGCGCTTAAAGCTGATGGTTGGCGTGTACGGTATCATGCTTTTGAATCTGATAGTCCTATTCGTAGCCTGCTGGATTTTGTGCAGTCACAACAACAACTGCTCCCCGTAACAGGACTGGTAATTACACACTGTGGAGAATACCGCCTACAGCAGCAGATTCAACAGCACTGGAGCCCACGGCTACAACTGCCCGTACAGTGCCTGAATGACGACCGTTTTTTCTGTAGTCTGGAGCAGTTCCGCCACTTTGCCAGTCGCTACCAAACACTGCGTATGGAATATTTTTACCGAGAAATGCGCAAGCAGACTGGTTACTTGATGCAGAGACAGCAGCCCATAGGGCAACAGTGGAACTATGACAGCGCCAATCGCAAGGCTTGGTTGGGCAGTCCGCCCTTGCCCCCGCAACTTAATTTTGAACGAGATCAGATTGATTTAGATGTGCTTGCACTGGTTAAACGTGAGTTTTGCCAGCATTCTGGAAGTCTTGCCAATTTCCGTTGGGCCACCACACGCAGTAATGCCAAGCGTGTTCTGGAACATTTTATTGCCTATAGTTTGCCTTATTTTGGTGATTATCAGGATGCTATGGCACAGGGTACAGACACGCTGTTTCACAGCCTGCTCTCACCTTATTTAAACTGTGGCCTACTATTGCCCAAAGAAGTCTGTGATGCGGCAGAAGCTGCCTACCATGCCGGTCATGTACCACTGAATGCAGTTGAAGGTTTTATCCGGCAGATTCTGGGTTGGCGCGAATATGTACGAGGCATTTACTGGCTATACATGCCGGAATATGCCAACCGCAATGCACTGCAGCATTCGTCACCGCTGCCACAATTTTACTGGACTGGTCATACCCAGATGAACTGTATGGCGGAATGTTTTCGCAATACTTTCCAAAATGCCTATGCGCATCACATCCAGCGTTTGATGATTACTGGCAACTTTGCCCTGTTAAGTGCTGTAGACCCGCAGCAGATCAGTGAATGGTATCTGGCGGTATATGCAGATGCCTATGAATGGGTAGAACTACCGAACACGCTGGGCATGGTAATGCACGCTGATGGTGGGTTAATGGCCAGCAAACCCTACGCCGCTTCGGGCAATTACATTAATAAAATGTCAGATTACTGCAAGCACTGTACCTACAATGTCAAAACCCGTACCGAGCCGGACAGCTGTCCATTTAACAGTCTATACTGGTTTTTTATGATTCGGCATGAAGCGATATTTCGTACTCATCCACGTATGGGCATGATCTATCGACAACTCGATAAACTTCAAGATCGGCAGCAGATTATCACCCATGCGCAGCAGCTCCTTAGTCGGATTGATGAGTTATAAAATGAAAAAACATCATCTTCCTAAAAAAATCTGTATTCACTGCTTACGCCCATTTAACTGGCGTAAGAAATGGCAACGTTGCTGGGAAGAAGTCAGATACTGTTCTGAACGATGTAAACGTGAGTCCAGACGGTGTACAAAGTCAAGCGCTTAGAAACGTTTATACTGCCTTGAACAATAAGCCCGAATTACATCAGGTGATCGCAGCTGCAAATGCTTGGTTTTTCGACCGGTAACCCGTTCACGCCACATTTTAAAACTAGATACTTTCAAGTTTTTTCGCATCAAACGAATCACAGTCGCTTCATTTAAACCATACTCACGTTGGATAGCTTCAAAAGGAGTTCGATCTTCCCAGGCCATTTCGATAATTCTTGATAAATCTTGTTCAGCAAATTGATTCACGCCATTCTCATTTTTAATCAAATAATAGTAAAAGCTAATTTTTGGCCTTTAAGCCTCATCACATCCCTTGTACAACTTGAATCTATTCTGATTCGGTGAAGAGTATAAAAATATGGGCATGAATTTTTTGTGATTCTTTCTAACGTTTACTAATTATAAGCAATTAAAAGGGCTAGTTTTACCAGCCCTTTAGATTATCAATTACCTCGGTAGGTCGAGTATCCATAAGGGCTTAATAATAAGGGAATGTGGTAGTGACTGACACTGCCATCAACTTTGAAAATAACGGGGACTTCTGGGAAAAAAGTGCTCTGATTATTCTTTTTGAACCAGTCACCAGTTTTGAACGTGACCTTATAAATCCCTTGCGCTAACGGCTGATTTTCAGGAAAAAGTGCTGTAATACGACCATTCGACCCTGTAACTTGCTGATTCAGCTGCACCCATTTATTGCCAGAACTCTTTTCGAGCACTACTTCAACATCAGCAGAAGGTAAGCCATTTTCTAGATTTAACACATGCACACTTAATGGGTTATTTTGTGCAAACGTCATTGATGTTAATAACAGTGTTGAGAGTGGTAAAAACTTCTTAAACATAATGGAATCATTAACGATTAAAACTATACTGAATGGCTGCCTCAGCACAATACTGATCATTTTTGGCGCCTCCTGCACCCGCAACCCCAATTGCACCGACCACCTGATTTTCATAACGCACTGGTAAACCACCTCCTAACAACAGCAAATTAGATAAAGTGGTTAAATTTTTTGCATCACTGTTTTCATGAGCATTTTGACTTAACAGCAAGGTCGCTGTTTTGGTCGATAAAGCGGTATAAGCTTTCTTTTCGGCTGCGCCCAAATTATGGGGGCCGACATTTTCATGCCTACTCACCATCAAGGTATTTCCTCCCCGATCAACCACGACCACAGCAATATTGTGCTGTATTTTTTGACAAGCAGCCACTGCGGCATCAACAAGGATGTGTGCAGCGTTGGAATCGAGTGAATAAACTTGATTCAATTGAATGGTTTGTGCAAAAGTACTGCTACTCATCAGCATTACTGTTAAAACAAACCCTTTGAGGTTGTTCATCATGATTGCCCCGAATTAAGTTTTACAAAATCTTATACAACCTGAATGATTTGAAGCATGACAATCACATTACAAAGTTGTCATCTTCAAAATGAGTCTGAGCAAAATGTGTATTCTAATTATCGAAGATGAAGTGAAGATCGCCTCATATCTCGTGAAGGGCTTAAATGAATCTGGCTATGCCGCTGAATGTGTTCATTCAGGGCTCGAAGGCTTGGAAAAACTAAAAATACAACCTTATACCTTGGTCATATTAGATGTGATGCTGCCCGATATTGATGGCTGGGCAGTCTTAAAAGTATTGCGTCAATTTTCCCATATACCCGTGATTTTTCTCACTGCCAAAGACCAGATTATTGATAGGGTCAAAGGTCTGGAACTAGGTGCCGATGACTATCTGGCCAAACCTTTTTCTTATATTGAATTACTTGCGCGCATTAAAAGCTTACTGAGACGGCAACAGTATGTTCAGGAAAACGAGCTATGGATGGGCAACTTAAAAATGGACTTAATCCATCATAAAGTTTGGCGACATGAGCAGTTAATTGAACTCAGTAAAAAAGAATTTAATTTATTGCACTTTATGCTGCGGCACCCAAATGAAATTATTACGCGTAGGCAAATTGCTTCCGAAGTTTGGCATATCAATTTTGATACCGATACGAATTTTATTGATGTCGCGGTACGACGCTTACGCAGTAAAATTGACGAGGAGCATGAGATAAAATTAATTCATACTGTCCGTGGCTTGGGCTATAAAATTTCGGTTGAAGCATAATGTTCAAGCCCATTCGCTCTTTAGAACTCCGATTAACGCTCTTGGTTACAGGGTGTGCTGCAATGGTCTTGTGCGCTGTGGCATTTATGACCTATCTGGGTATCAACCAGATTTTAATTGCTCAGCAAGATCGGGCTTTGGTTGAACGAATTGAGCGACTGGAAATTTTGCTGCAAGACAGTAGTAATATTGAACAGATTATCGCTCGCCCGAAGCTGTATCAAAACATGTTGGGAAATCAGGATAATTTGTTTTTATTGATTCAGGGCAATCAGATTCTCATCAACATCAATTCTCTTGGCATTCCTCTGCCTGAATTTACCCATCAGCCACAGATTCAATTCCGAGATTTATCAGCTCATACTTACCCCACCCGTATTGCTTGGAAAACCATTCAAATCAATCAGCAGCCCTATGTGTTAATTGCAGGCAAACAGTGGTCTGAACGTTTAGCCATCATCTCGCCTTTTCAAAAACGTCTTTTCATTTATGTATTTACAGGCATCTTAGCCATTTTCATACTCTGTGCCATTGCTAGCCGTCTGGGATTGAACGCATTAAGAACTCTGCGAGAACAAACCCATGCCATTAATATTCAGCAACTTGAGCAGCGACTCAATCTGGTTCATCCCCCTCAAGAGATTGAACAACTAGCATCCGATATCAACGCCATGCTTGACCGTATTGAAATGGGATATAGCCAACTGAATCGCTTCTCTGAAGACATTGCCCATGAATTTAGAACCCCATTGAATAATTTAATCGGGCAAACCGAAATTTTACTCATGAATGAACGTAGTCCCGCACAGTATCAGGAACTCTTGATTTCCAACTTGGAGGACTATCAACGTTTAAAACGAATGATTGACAGCATGTTATTTCTCGCCCGCGCAGATGCACACAAAGTTTGCTTAAACAAACAGAAGATTCAACTTCAATCATTTATAGAAAATATATTCAGTATTTTCGAGTATCAAGCTGAAGAACAACACTGCAATTTTGTTTTAAGGCTTGAAGCGACTGAGCTATCGGCAGATCCTGAACTGTTACAACAAGCGCTGTATAATCTAATATTAAATGCGCTCATTCACGGCAGCAATTACCGAACTATTTATGTGCTTAGCCACAGAAAGAACATTAATAATATGCAGATGATTACATTATCTGTGATCACCAGTGGTTTGGAAGTTGCTCCTGAGCATTTGCCTCATCTCTTTGAGCGTTTTTATCAGTGCAGTTCCAGCAGACAAAGCCCTCATCAAACGGGTGGTTTAGGCCTATCGATTGTGGCATCCATTTTAACGCTTCATCAGGGAATGTATCAGGCAGTCAATAGCGCAGAAGGCATCTGCTTTGAACTGCTGTTCCCAGAAGAGTAACCCACATTCGCACTCATTTCATCTCGTGTTTGGAATCACTCTGAATTCTCCCATCCACCAGATTAATGGTTCTATCACAGGTTGCCGACAATCTAGGATCATGAGTCACCAAAAGGACTGCACAGTCATGTTCGCGATGTACTTTACGAAATAATTCAAACATTTCCGCAGCAGTTTGAGTATCCAGATTACCTGTCGGTTCATCGGCCAACAATAGTGCAGGCTGAGTAATCAGTGCACGTGCAATCGCTACGCGTTGCTGCTGCCCTCCAGAAAGCTCATTGGGTTTACGGTCAGCGAACTTATCTAACCCTACAGCGGCCAATAATTCATGGGCATATTGCAACGCAAATTGATCTGGCTTACCTTGCTTCAGCATTAATGGCATAAGCACATTATTTAAGGCAGTAAAGGCCTGTATAAGATGATGAAATTGAAACACAAAACCTATACTGTTGCCACGTAATGCTGTCCGAGCCATATCATCCATACGACTTGTTGCCTGACCCAACAAGTACAACTCACCACAGCTAGGCTGATCTAATAAGCCAAGAATATTCAGTAAAGTACTTTTGCCTGAACCAGAAGGACCAATTAATGCAGCAAAGTCATTCCGTTGAATACACAGATCAATCCCATGTAATACCTCCACTTCATTAGGTTGCCCAACATTATAGGACTTTCGCAATGCTTCTAAACGTAGTACTTCCTCAGATGAATCAGACATGACGAATTGCCTCCACAGGATCGAGTGCAGCAGCCCGACGGGATGGTATTGCAGCAGCCAAAACTCCCGTTAAAATCGCCAAGAATAATGCTGACAAGATAAGCTTGATTGAAATCGAAATATAAAACAAGCCGGGACCAAACTGATTAAATCCCCAAATTAGACAATAACTGACAACACTACCAAGCATCGAACCAAGCAGACCAAAAATTGCTCCCTGAAATAAGAAAACTCTTAAAATTTGCGCTTGTGTCGCCCCAGTCGCACGTAAAATACCGATTTCCCGAGTCCGTTGCACCACACTCACCGACATCACACTGGCAATACCAAAAGCGACTGAAATCCCCACAAAAACAATAATCATGTTGGTCGAAAGGCTCTGAGCGGTAATCGCATTCATTAATTGAGCATTGGTTTCAATCCAGCTTTCTGCTTTTAATCCTGTCAGGCGTCCGACTTGCGAGGCAATTTGATCCGCCTTAAAAATATCCTGAATCGTCAGATCAATCACGGTCACCCCACCCGGCAAATTAAGTAAAGATTGCGCCTGTTTCAAATCCAGATAAACATAGCGCGCATCCAATTCACGCACGCCCAGTTCAAATATTCCAGAGATATTCACCACCGCATTTTTCTGTTGCCCAGTATCTAACCTTAATTTGCTCCCGACTTGCACACCCAAATCTTTGGCCAATTGACGCCCAATTAATACATTATCTGCACTGACCCGTAATTCACCACTCACAATATATTGCTTTAACGGAATAATCTGTTGATAACGTTCAAGATTGATACCAACTAAAGCAACCGATTGAATCGCATCTCCGCGCTGTACAAATGCAGGACCAGAGACCACAGGAGAAACCGCCGTCAACACTGACAACTGATCTAAAGTCTCAGTAATCTGCTGCCAATTATTAATAGAGCGTAAGCGTTGCGCACGCTGATCTTCTTGTAACAGCTGAAGTGTTCCTGCTGCTGGTAGCACAATGTGATTCACCTCATCTGGTGAAAGCAAACGAATATGCGCCTGCGTCCCTAAAGTCCTTTCTACAATATTCGATTGTAAGCCCTGAATTAAGGCGCTAATGAACACAATGACCGCTACCCCCACCGCGACGCCAATGGTAATCATAATCGACTGTGTGCGACCCTCTCGCAAAAAACTGATTGCGATGGTCCACTCTGCCCAAAGTCGCCCAAAAAAGTTTTTCAATCGAATTTCACCGGTAATTCATTTTTGCTATTTGTCGGATCCGTTTGATTCTGCAAGACACGTTTAGTTTGCTCTATTCGGACACGAGTTCCATCTTTAAGCACTGATTCTGCATCGGTAAGGACGTGATCACCTTCTTTCAATCCAGCTACAACTTCCGACATGACCAAACCACGTAAACCCAGTGTGATAGGATGACGTTGAATTTTTCTATCTCTTACTAAAATAACCATAGCCTTGTTGCCACTTATACTGCTTAAAGCATCATTTGGAATGACCATGGTTCGCTCGCGCTTGTTGGTTTCAACATTTACCGATACCGTCATGTCTTGACGCAAAAAATCTGGGACTGGATCAACTGTTAGTCGGACGTCTACTGTGCCACGTTGAGCATCAATACTTGGGGCAATAAAATTAATATGGGCAGGAAAAGGTTGATCTGGATAAGCATCCGCAATCACTACTGCTTTTTGTTGTAAAGCCAGCAGTGATAAATTTCGTTCATCAAATGGCACTCGAATTTCAGTCGCACCATCCAATGCAATAGTGAAGAGAGTCTGACTCGGTTGTACCAAATCCCCCGGCTCAACATTCCGGGTTAAAATAATACCTGAAACTTCTGCACGAATTTTGGTCTTGGCGAGTTGAGCTTGTAGTGCAGCGAGTCGTTCACGTAGTTTTGTCTCTTCAACTTTATCTGGGGCTAGTGAGGCAACTTTTAATCGAGCTGATTCCAAATTATTACGGGCGAGTCTTTCTGCCTCTATCGATTTCTCCCTTTCCTCTGCTGATAATATTCCTGATTCGGTATTTCGTCTGCGTAACGCCTCTCTTTGAGCCTGTTCTAATTGTACTTTGGCATTCGCTAAATCAACTTCTGCTTGCGGGCGTCTAGTGGTTTCGAGTTCTTTTAATTCAGCTTCTGCCTGCCGCACTTGCGCTGAAATTTCATCAGATTTCAGTACTAAAAGAATATCCCCTCGAGAGACCCGATCTCCCTCTTGAACCAAGCGCTCAAGAACAACCCCTGTAATTTCACTACCAATCTGAGTCCGAGATACTTTTTCTACCCGTCCTGAAGCAACAACTGTCTGAATCAATGGACTAGATACGACTTCATAACCAGGTAACAATGATCCTTGCCACCAGCGATATGTAGCAAAACTGACGAGCAAAACCAGTAGTATAATCATGATCCAAGGCTTATAGCGAATAACAAGCAATTCCATTCTCCAAGCCAGATTAAAGAAAAGTTTTTGAATCGAATAATTAATGTCTAGTTAAATATATATGAAAATTTAGTTACAACACACCAAATTAAAAAAGCACACCATTTTTATTAAATTAATTTCTCTTACTGTTATAATTTTTTCATAATATTGATTAAACAAACAAACAAACAAACAAACAAACAAAAATAAACCTATATTTTTATATATTTCAAAATCTTATATGAAATAATAACACGTTTTAGACTTTAACATTCCAGCTATCAATAACGTAATACATAGCCATATTTAGTAAAGTAGCTGTGATGGCGTCAATTGAACTCAACTCCTAAGCTATTGATTTAGTGAACCATAAAGTCAATAGCGTTTTACCTGTACCCACTTTTTACCCAAATTAGATTTAGCGCATTGAATCACAAAATTTATTTTGTTCAAATCCATTAACAGGATTTGAAATGGTGTCCCGATTTTAACACGTATGCATTCAATATTAAAAGATATGTTATAACATTACTTTTTTATATTTGTTTTTTTCATGTATCATTCAAGAGTACAACTTCAGGGTGAAAGTTATGTTTGACAATATAGATGCCTTAAAAACAAAATTAGATCAGCATCGTCCTCTTTCTCCTGCAATTGTAAAAAATCTACAAGAAGATCTTATTGTTCGCTGGACCTATCATTCGAATGCAATTGAAGGCAATACACTTACATTGCTAGAAACAAAAGTCGTGTTAGAAGGCATAACTGTCGGTGGGAAGGCATTAAGAGAACACTTCGAGGCAATTAACCATAGAAACGCTATTTATTACGTTGAAGATATTATTCGAAAAGAAGAACCATTTTCTGAATGGCAAATTCGCAACATCCATCAACTCATTCTAAAAAATATCGATGATGACAATGCAGGACGTTATCGCCAACAAAACGTGTTGATTTCAGGTGCTACGACTAACCCACCCGACTATACACTGTTGAATGATAAAATGGCTCAGCTTGTCGATTGGTACAATACTGAGGCACATAAGCTACATCCTATTGAACGTGCAGCTAAAGTACATGCAGACTTTGTAGGCATTCATCCATTTATTGATGGGAATGGTCGTACATCACGCTTATTGATGAATCTCGAATTACTTAAAGCTGGATATCCGCCTTGTGTGATTACAGTAGAAAATCGTTTGGCTTACTATGAAGCTTTAGATCAATGGATGGCTTATGGTAAAACTGAAGCATTTATCCAATTAGTTTCTGAGGCTGTGCTTGATGGATTTAAACCATATCAAGTTGTATTGGGGATTTAAATTTATTCTGATCCTAGACAGTATCATGGACAATCGATCCCTCTAAATTCTTAAAATAATTCTGTTCAAAAGCTTCAGGGCTTAACCAGCCATTTGCAGAATGCCGTCTAATTCGATTGGGCTTTGTTGCACAAAGCTGTTCTTAAGGGCTTATTCAGCAATATAATTTCCAAATGAAGAAGCCTACACACAAAATCTATCGCACAACCAATTGGCCCGCATATAACCGAGCTCTCATTAATCGTGGGAATATTGCCATTTGGTTCGATCCAAAAACACAATGATATGTACAACCACAAGGCAAACAAGGTCGAAGTCAAACCTACTCCGACATAGCGATTCAATGATGTTTGATGATCAAATCTCTATTTAGACTCACTCTACGCATGGTTACTGGCTTTGCTCAAAGCTTAATTAAACTTTGCGGATTAGATTGGACAGCTCCAGATTACACTACGCTTTGTAGAAGACAAAAACATATTGATATTTAAATTAGCTATCAAAAAAGTAATGATAGGCTCCATCTACTTGTCGATTCCACGGGATTAAAGTTTTTAGGTGAAGGTGAATGGAAACGTAAAAAGCATCAGCCCGAATATCTTCGCCAATGGCGTAAACTCCACATTGGTATTGATGCTGAAACCTTGCAAATACGGGCAGTTCAGCTCACGACAAACAATGTCAGTGATTCACAGGTACTTGGTGATTTACTCGATCAGATTCCACAAGGTGAGCAAGCAGAAAAGGGACCAATTCCAAGTAATTTTGCTGCTGATAAAACCGATTACCCACGTAAAATCTATGAGAATGCACTCGTACATAAACTACCAGATGAGGTAGAAGCTGCTGACTTACGTGGAGCATATTTTGAAAAACGAAAAGGCTTAATGGCTGATTGGGCAGAATTTTGTAATGAATAAGATTTAAATGACATAAAATCAATAATTCTGCCTAAAATTGCTGAAGCATGAGTATATTCATTTGATTAGATAATAAAAAAACACAAAATAATTTATTGGCGCTGCTTGTGCAACAGAGCCAATTTATAACGGCTTTGTTGCACAAAGATTTGAAATACAAAGCCCCCTAATTGAGCCAAATTTAAGGCGTAACTTGGGTAAGTGGTCGACCTAATTCCGTAAATCTGTTGAGGACTGCTACACGTGCATGAATTT
>NZ_VPCH01000047.1:0-27776 GCF_013418285.1 Acinetobacter sp. YH12152 | reverse complement strand
CTCATGAAATACGGTATTCTGATGTGACAAAACCTGAATCCTGGTCGTTAAAGTGTTTGTTTGCACTCATATTTTAACTGTTAGGACTCAGGTTTTTTTATTTAAAGCAAACTATGGGACAGCAGTGCAGCATCGGCTGTCCTTTTTTATGTTTAGATTCTTCTATTTAGATTCTTCTGTTTAGATTTTTATATTGATTTTAATCATTAAAGTCGGGATGGATACCGCCCAGATTTTGACATGCCGCCTTATAAATTATGTATTGCTGATCAACTACATCAATGAGCGGGATACGAAATAATTTTTCGCCTTCTTTATAGCTGTCGATATATGACACGACCTTTTGTTTACTTGATGCCAGTTTTTCTTCATGAAAACTTGTAATCGAGCTATGAGTCATATGTGAACTTTCAATATTATTGCACTGAAAATGTGAGAGTAGTTTTTCAGCTTTTTTAATTTCGCTGGACGTGCCAAACATACAGCCGCTAAGCAGAGTTACACCTGCAAGCAGGATGAACTTTTTCATGGTTTTATTTTAAGCAAAATTATGAGGTGCAATATTCTATTAATTTTCGTCAGAAAAATTAATCACTTTTTTACCATTTGGCTAATTTTTATTTAAATGTGAACTGTGTCATTGTTACAAGATGTGAATGTCTAACTGAGAAGGCGATTTTCTAGAATCATCTAGATAAATATCTTTTGGTTTTGAGTCATCAGGTTGAGATACTCATCGTCACCAAGAAGCAGCCTGAAGAAAATAATAGCCCTAACACGATATGTTTAAATTGGCGTTCTGAAATGCGATAAAAAAGTTTGGCACCAAAAATCACTGGAAAAGCCATAATCACCAACAGCACGGCTAAATAGGGCAGATGTTCACGATGGATGATTCCTTGTAGCAGATAGCTGATGAGTGTAACGAGCTGAATGGCTAAATTGAAATGTCGCAAAATATAGCGTTGTTCTGCTTTGGGTGTATTTTTCAGCATGAGCCATGCAGAGGGTAATGCACCACAAAAGCCTCCAAGACCACCCAAGATTCCAGCAATATATCCAATACTAGAATCCGCCCATTTCCCTGATTTTTGGATGAATGAAAATTTAGGATTAAAAAATAAAATTGGGCACCAAAACATTAAAAAAGCGCCCAAAACCAATTTAAATGTATCTGGATTAATGCTGTCTAATAAATACGTACCGAGCGGTACACCTAAAATTCCTGCAATTAAATAGGGATAAATGATTTTTTTATTGATCGGAATGCTTTTACGTTCTGATGATAATGAAATGAAGTGGCTATAAACTGAAGCGCAGACCACCAAGGGTGCGGCTATTTGAGGGGGGAGTATCCAAACCCAAAATGACATTGCGATAAGGGCGAATGCAAACCCTGTTAATCCTTGTATGAATCCCGCAAAGATGGCACCAAGAATAAAAATCAGCCAAGTCATTAAATTACAGCTTTGAAATACGTGGCGCTATTGTAGTGAATTTTTCTATATAAATGTGGCTGACTGAGTAAATGTAGCAAAATTGGACATCAAATCATGAATAGAACATGAATATTTAAATACAGCAGATGTACACAGACTTCCAATTAAATTCATTTCGATAAGTGAAAATGCTCTTCATCAAAGAGGTGAAAATGCTCTTCATCAAAGAGGAGTGCTACACATGCTTAAACAAGTTGCTTTGCTATCTGTGGTTGCAGTTACATTTACAGGGTGTGTCGTGGCGCCATTTGATGATGGCCGATACCATTCGAATCAATATGGCTATGCAAATCAATATGGTTATTCAGGTCAATATGGTGGTTCATACGGACAGCGCTATGACTCAAGTCAGCGTTATGACCGTTCATATGGTCGAGTGAATAGCCCGCAACATCGACCAAACTCACCACGACCGAATTCGAATAGCCGTCCAGACGATACTCATAAACCGAATGTGCATAAACCGAATGTACAGAAACCTTCATCTCAGCATCCGTCAAATGTGCATCGTCCAAGCGCAAAGCCTCAGACGCCAGCTAAACCCAATACAAGTAAGCCCCAGCAGCAAAAACCACAGCAACAACGTCCTAAAGTAACGCCCGTGGATAAAGCTAAAACCACAGGTGGATTTAACAGCCAGCGTCCACTTCGACCACAGGTTTAATGATTTTCAAGTAATAAAAAAGGACGCATTAACGTCCTTTTTTGTGTGCATTTACATTAAGCCTTTTTATATAAGCCTGCACGTACCGTACCTGCTTTGGTTTGTTTGATTTGCTGCCAACTGCTCGGGAGCTTTAACTGAGCAAGATCACGATCAGCTTCGATATAAATTAAACCATTGTCTGCAATGCAGGGATCGACCAATTCAGCAAGTTCTTGCCATAAATCAAGACTATACGGTGGATCTAAGAAAATCAGATCAAATTGATCTTTCAAATTAGGAATGGCTTGTTGAGCCGTCATGTTTTTGAGTTGCACACGTTGTTTGCTCACCCTTAAGAGTTCTAAATTGTCCATGAGAAACTTCGCTTGGGTGCGATCAGGTTCAATTAAAACGGCTTCTGCTGCACCACGTGAGAGTGCTTCAAACGATAATGCCCCTGAACCTGTACAGAGGTCGAGGACTTTGGCATTTTGAACATCCCACATGAGCCAGTTAAATAATGTCTCGCGGACACGGTCAGGTGTAGGGCGTAAACCGTCAATACTGGCAAAAGGTAATTGACGACGCTTCCATTCACCACCAATGATTCTTAATTGATTTTTCATGAATTATTCCTCATCGGTTGCATGTGCTGCACTGGCAGCACGAGGTGTTGTATTTACACTATTCGGTTGTTGAGTGGCACTGTTGTTCTGCTGAGCTGTTGGGCTCGCATTTGGATCGGCTGATAAAATATTCGAGCCGCTTGGTAATTCACTTGGTTTTAGACCTGCAGTCATAAGACCACCGCTAATTTGATGGCTAGCAGGACGAATTGGATTCTTTTTACGTGTTAATAACCAGTAGTCAAACATCGGTTTCGCAATTTGAGCAGCAGAACCACCGTGACGACCATTTTCCCAAACGACGGCAATGGCAATTTCAGGTTTTTCCGCAGGGGCAAAACCAACAAATAAACCATGGTCAAGCTGACGCTCTGTCAATAAGGACTCGTTATAACGTTTACCTTGGGCAATACTTTTAACCTGTGCGGTCCCTGTTTTACCTGCTATTTGATACATTGGGGTACGAATACCACGACCGGTCCCTGTTTGAACCACATCAATCATGGCATCACGCATTTTGATCCAATCATCTGGCTTACCATTAAATTGAATGCGACCATTCGGGGCGTTATGGACTTTATGGACTTTAGCACCTTTACTTTCACGCAAAACGTGAGGTGTAACATGAGAGCCTTGATTTGCGGTAATGGCTGTCGCCATCGCCAGTTGTAATGGTGTTGCAGTAAATGCACCCTGACCAATACTGACAGAAATAGTTTCACCTTTGAGCCAGTTGGACTTCCGTGTGCGGAGCTTCCATTCAGGATTTGGATATAGCCCCGTACTTTCACTTGGTAAATCTACACCGGTTTTTTCACCGAAGCCAAACTGACGCATCCAAGTATTCATTTTTTCAATGCCCATACGATAGGACAAGACATAGAAATAGGTATCGCAGGAAATGACTTGAGCTTTGTGTAAATTAACTGAGCCATGACCAGTTTTTTTGTGGTCACGGAAACGATGGCTGTCACCCGGAAGCGTGAAATAGCCCGGATCTGAAATGGCAGTACTCCAGTCCACTAGACCATAATGAATACCACCTAGACCAAACATCGGTTTGATCGTTGAACCTGGAGGATAAGCCCCTTGCACAGCACGGTTATATAAAGGCTGATCAAGGCTATCACGTAGTTCAGAATAATCTTTACTGCTAATCCCGGTAACAAATAAGTTGGGGTTAAAACTTGGACTAGAAACGAGAGCAAGGATTTCCCCAGTACGTGGGTCAATCGCAACAATCGCACCACGTCGATCTGCAAGCTGCTCTGAAGCAACCATTTGCAGTCCATAATCTAGGGATAAATATAAGTCATTACCACGAATTGGATCTTTACGACCTAAATGGCGTAACACATTACCAAAGGCATCGGCTTCAACCGACTCATTCCCCGGCATACCGTGTAAAAGTTCTTCGTATGATTTTTCAACGCCAATTTTACCGATCAGGTTTGAGCCAGCGTATAAATCTTTATCAATCGTTTTTAGTTCTTTGTCATTAATACGACCTACGTAGCCAATCACATGGGCAAACAGTTCACCATGTGGATAGTAGCGAGTCATTTGGGTCTCTATATTGACACCCGGAAATTGATATTTCACCTCACTAAAACGGGCGATATCATTTTCATTTAAATTCAGTTTAATCGAAACACGTTCAGTCTTTTTAGAGGTTTTAATTCGACTTTTAAAGCGTTCGATATCTTCAGATGTAAGCTCTAATAAGGGTGTTAGGCGCTCAACAGTATCATCGATATCTTCAACATCCGCACGGCTCATGGTTGCTGAGAAAACCGGATAATTATCGGCTAATAACACGCCATTACGGTCATAGATATAACCACGAGAAGGTGCAAGTGGTTGCAGTCGAATTCGGTTTTGATCTGCAGCAGTTGAAAAGGTCTCATAACTCTTGATTTGCAAATATGCATAACGTGCCACAAGCAACAGCATAAAGAAGGAGACAATCCCTATCGAAATCACCACGCGATTACGATAAATCCGCTTTTCTTGCTGGACATTTTTTAAAGGATAATGCTGCTTCATACGCGTTCGACTTAAAGACTGAGAGCTAAAATAACGGAAGAGGCATATTCTAGCGCAACTGACATTTTTTTGATAAATAAAAAAGACTCTGCTGTGATTGCAGTCTATATTTTGACTTTGCAGACATGAAAAATATGGGGCTTTGTGTATAACAGTTCATATTATTCTGCTAAAGTCGAAACGTATAAAAAAGGAATATTCCAAAAAATAATACTAAGGAAGTTTGTGAAAACAATGAATAAATTATATCCATTGCTTGCATTTATGATGCTCGGAAGCATCGCACATGCCAATGACAATTCATTTTTACCTGAGGCAAAGTTAACAGGTAAGGGTTATCAACCATGGAATGTTGGAGCAGGTTTTACTCAAAAAATTATTCACGTGAATGGTGAGTGGGTAAACCCATATGGCATTGCCTATGCAAAAGCTGGTGTTTTCTTGAACGATGATAAAACACCTGGTGGGCAAGTCGGCTTTCGTTACCCCGTTCATTTCACTGGCAAAGATAAAAATGGTTATTATATCGGAGCTTATGCGGGCCACATCGACTCCAAGAAAGTAGATGGTGAAGATGAAGCGCGTTTAGGTGGTGGTATCGATCTTGCTTATGTGATGTTGAGTGCCGAGCGTATTAGTACGTTTAGTGTAGGCTTGGGTGCGGGTGAAAAATTAGAAGACAAATCAGGTAATGTGATTGTGGAAACCGAACCGAGACTACAAATCTCATATACTTTAAGTTTTGGTTTGTAGTGAAAATAATCAACTTTATTTTATAACCGCACTCACTGAATAAAATTAAATATGGAAGTTATGCATGCTTGAGTACGTTAACGAATTGTGGCAAACCTTTTTGCAACGTCCCGATTTTTGGGCTGTGCTGAGTATTATCCCCGTTACCGCATTCGTTACCTGGGCACACGTTTGGATGGCACTGAAAATGGTGTTTTACCCGATTACTTTCTGGGGATTCCATTTAGGTCCATTACCCGTAGGATGGCAGGGGATTGTGCCAAGAAAAGCTGGACGTATTTCTGGCATTATTACGGATAATACATTGTCTAAATTGGGTTCCTTACGTGAGTTTTTGGATGCAATGGATCCTGAGGACATGGCGCGCATCATTGGTGAACAAGTTGGCTTTGAACTTGAGCATTTGATTGATGAAGTCATGCTAGACCGAAATGCGGTGCTTTGGGAAAACCTACCGTATTCGATTAAACGTCGTATTTATGCCCAAGCACACAAACAGCTGCCAAATACCTTAAAAGAACTCGTGACCGAACTGACCATGAACGTAGAGTCACTTGTTGATATGCGTGAAATGGTGGTGAGCCAAATGGAAGCGGATCGTCTCTTGATGGTACGTATGTTCCTTAAAGTTGGCCAAAAAGAAATCAACTTTATTTGGCATATCAGTGCCTTGATTGGGATGTTCTTTGGTATCTTCCAAATGGTTGTTTGGTTTGTGGTGCCTTGGCATTGGACGGTTCCATTTTGGGCAGCAATCTGGGGCTTTTTGACCAACTGGATTGCCATCTGGATGGTATTTAATCCCATTGAGCCGCACCCCGTTAAGTATTTACAATTGTTTGAATTAACTAAAGATCGTAAATTCCCTTGGATTAAACCTGTGATTCCACGTATTGGAACGTACAATGTTCAAGGCGCGTTTATGAAACGCCAAGAAGAAGTTTCAGATGTATTCGCAAGTGTAGTCACAGAAGACCTAATTACGTTAAAATCTATCATGACCGAAATGATGTATGGCGGGAAGAGAGATAAGACCCGTCGCATTGTGAAACGTCATATTAATGAAATTATGGAATCTCCACTGGTTCGTACCTCATTACAGTTGTCTTTAGGTCCAAAAGAGTACGCAAAACTCAAGACAGACTTGATCGATCGCTCAATTGAAATTACGATGGTGCCTGTATGCGACCCTGCGTTTAATGCGAGCCGTGCACAGAAAATCTTTCAAATGTTTAGAGACCGTATTCGTGAGCTAACACCGAAAGAATTTCAAAATCTATTACGTCCTGCATTTCAGGAAGACGAATGGATTTTAATTGTCTTGGGTGGTGTAACCGGTTTTATCGCGGGTACAATACATTTGTTTGTGGCTTTCTTATAATTAGATGCTGGAAGATGATCTGAATCTTGGGTTTAGATCACTACATAGCGTCATATACAATGTTTAAAATGAGGATGTTTTTTTATGCGCATTATATTACTCGGACCACCTGGAGCAGGTAAAGGGACACAAGCTCAGTTGATCTGTAAGCGCTACGATATCCCACAAATTTCAACCGGTGATATGCTCCGTGCTGCGATTCGTGAAGGTACTGAATTAGGTCTACAAGCTAAAAGCGTCATGGATAATGGCGGCCTTGTATCTGATGAGCTTATTATTGGTCTTGTAAAAGAACGCATTGCTCAACCTGACTGTGTCAACGGCTGCATTTTCGACGGTTTCCCGCGTACGATTCCACAAGCTGAAGCGCTTGAAAACGAAGGTATCAGCATCGATCACGTAATTGAAATCGATGTACCTGACGAAGAAATCGTTCAACGTTTATCTGGTCGTCGTCAACACCCAGCATCTGGTCGTGTATATCACACCATTTACAACCCGCCAAAAGTGGAAGGTAAAGATGACGAAACTGGTGAAGACCTTGTTCAACGTCCGGATGACCAAGAAGCAACAATTCGTAAGCGTTTAGGTTCTTACCACGCTGAAACTGAGCAATTGGTTGGTTTTTACCAAGGTCGTGCAGCTTCTGGCGAAAACGCACCGACTTATGACAAATTAAATGGTCTTCGTCCAATCGATCAAGTTCAAACTGATTTGTTCGCGATTTTAGATCAGTCTAAATAATTCAGCTTTTTTGAATTTTTGACATTCAAAGAGTCCTACTGCATAGTGGGACTCTTTTTTTATGTGGCTTTTAGGGCGAATCTGTTATGAAATTTGCTTTGGTTATAATGGTCATCATCGCTGTAGCGGTGTTATTGGGCTTATTATTTGTCAGCTTTAAAATGTTGCGTAAGGTGCAAGTGGAAGAAGCAGAGCAAGCTAAACTGAGCCCGAAGCAATATCGCTTACATCCAAAGCTGCAGCAAGAGCTTGATAAAAAACAAAAAGAACAAGATAAAAATTAAGCATCAACTCGATCAATTGATTCTTACAAATTCCATCTACCCCGAAATTGAAGAGATTAATCTTCAATTTGGGTGGTTTTAATCGGTCTTAATGCGCCAAAGTCAAAACGGTCAGG
Source organism: Acinetobacter sp. YH12152 (assembly GCF_013418285.1). NCBI lineage: Bacteria > Pseudomonadati > Pseudomonadota > Gammaproteobacteria > Moraxellales > Moraxellaceae > Acinetobacter > Acinetobacter sp. YH12152. The sequence goes on along the minus strand of NZ_VPCH01000047.1, from coordinate 19,681 downwards.
CCAATTACATACATCAGACACGATACATTCATCACATTTGGGTTTGCGGGCAATGCAGCAATAGCGTCCATGTAAAATCAGCCAATGATGTGAATCAACAATAAACTCTTTGGGGATGACTTTGACGAGTCGGTGTTCGACTTCCAAAACATTTTTGCCGACAGCCAATCCTGTACGATTACCTAAACGAAAAATATGTGTATCAACGGCCATGGTCGGTTGTCCAAAAGCAGTATTCAGCACCACATTTGCAGTTTTACGACCGACACCAGGTAAGGCTTCCAAATCTGCACGATTATTCGGAACGATGCTGTTGTGCTTCTCAATGAGAATCTTGCAGGCTTTAATGACATTTTCCGCTTTTGAGTTATACAGGCCAATGGTCTTGATATATTCCTTCAGTCCGTCAACACCTAACGCATAAATAGCTTCAGGAGTATTTGCTACTGGAAAAAGTTTATCTGTGGCTTTGTTGACACTGACATCTGTGGCCTGAGCAGATAGGGTAACAGCCACTAAAAGTTCAAATGGACTACTATAATTGAGTTCAGTTTTCGGGTTGGGGCGTTGCTCACGTAAGCGTTCAAAAAAAGTTTGAATTTGCTTCTTAGTCATGTTTTTAACAGCCATGATTAAGCCCCTTGCAGTTGTGTTAATTGTTGCGTGAGGGTATGGAGTAACTCACGTTTTTTTGCATCGTCTCGAACACTCAGTTGTTTTTCTAATTTCTTAATTTGTGTACGAATTTTTGCAAGTTCAATGGTGGTTTTTGCATCGAGTTGAACGACTGGCGTAGCAGGTTTTTCCACGACTTCAATGACCGGTACTGAGTCTGTCTGGGTCGAAAATTGGGCAAAAAGTTCCGTATCAATTTCTGCGCGTACAATAGGGCCTTTACGATGAATTCGGCGCTTTTCCTCACGCTGAATATGTGCATAGTAGCGGCGACGTAAATCATTCTGTTCTGCGATTCGAACAGGTTCAGATGGCACTTGATCAAGCTCTTCGACAAGGTCGATACAATCCACTGGACACGGTGGGATGCAGAGTTCGCAGCCCGTACATAAATCCGTCAAGACCGTATGCATCAATTTGCCTGAGCCAATAATGGCATCAACAGGGCAGGCACTGATACATTTGGTACAACCAATGCATTCATCCTCACGAATCACGGCTTTGACCCGTTGCGGGCGCCCATCACTTTGGATGGGCCAAACACTGGCTTCTGCTGTTAAGTGTGGACGATTTAATAACGCTGCTAGTGAATCTGCCACAGGTTGACCACCGGGTATACATTTATTGGCTTCTTCTCCTTCACTGATGGCTTTGGCATAGGGTAAGCAGCCGTCTCGGTGTCCACAAAGTCCACATTGAGTTTGTGGCAATAGGGCATCAATTTGTTGGATGAGGGAAATTTCAGAAGTCATGGGTAGTCGCGAGTACAAATGAAGGCAGAGAAAAACCAAAGAGGACGTTGAATTCTAGCATGTTTCAGTATGAATTGCTGTGCGCAAAAATGGGTCTATAGATGCATCATAAATGAGCAAAATAATTCATTAAAATATTCCTAAAAGTAATAATATTTATAACTAAAATATCTGAGTAATCAATTTAAATCGCTGTTCTTTAAAGAATTTAAAGATTTTTTAAAAAAACTATTGCTGATTAGTTACAAAAGATATTTAATATTTTGCGCCAAAATATATCTTTGATCAAAATTGTGATCAATTTTGATCCATACATCTGCTGAGGATTAAGTGTTGAAATATAACAGCCTTAACGACTTCCTAGACTACGTTAAAACACGTGATGAACATCAACCTGAATTTCTTCAAGCTGTTGAAGAAGTGATGACGAGCCTTTGGCCATTCATCGAAAAGAACCCACAATATGCTGACTACGGTTTGCTAGAACGTCTTGTTGAGCCTGAGCGTGCAATTCAGTTCCGTGTTTCATGGGTAGATGACAAAGGTCAAACTCAAGTTAACCGTGCTTTCCGTGTTCAATACAACTCAGCAATTGGTCCATTCAAAGGTGGTATGCGTTTCCACCCATCAGTGAACCTTTCAATTCTTAAATTCTTAGGTTTTGAACAAACTTTCAAAAATGCTTTAACTACACTTCCTATGGGTGGTGGTAAAGGTGGTTCAGATTTTGACCCTAAAGGTAAATCTGAAGGCGAAATCATGCGTTTCTGCCAAGCATTAATGATCGAATTATACCGTCATCTTGGTTCTAACACTGACATCCCTGCGGGTGACATCGGTGTAGGTGGCCGTGAAGTTGGCTACATGGCTGGTATGATGAAAAAATTAAGCAATGACACAGCATGTGTGTTCACTGGTAAGGGTTTAACTTTCGGTGGTTCACTTGCGCGTCCTGAAGCAACTGGTTACGGTACTGTGTATTTCGCTGAGGAAATGCTAAAAACTCGTGGCGATAGCTTTAAAGATAAAGTTGTAACGATTTCGGGTTCTGGTAACGTTGCACAATACGCTGCTGAAAAAGCAATGTACTTAGGTGCGAAAGTGGTTTCACTTTCTGACTCAGCTGGTACTGTATACGTGAAAGACGGTTTCACAACTGAACTTCTTGCTGAAGTAATGGAATTGAAAAACGTTAAGCGTGGCCGTATTTCTGAATTTGCATCTAAGCACGGTTTTGAATATTTAGAAGGTCAACGCCCTTGGTCAATCAAATGTGATATCGCGCTGCCATGTGCAACTCAAAATGAATTAGATGAAGCTGATGCTGAAGCTCTTCTTGCTAATGGCGTAATCTGTGTTGCTGAAGGCGCAAACATGCCATCTACTTTGGCTGCAGTTGAGAAATTCGTTGAAGCGAAAATTCTTTATGCACCAGGTAAAGCATCTAATGCGGGTGGTGTTGCAACTTCTGGTCTTGAAATGTCTCAAAACGCAATTCGTTTGGGTTGGACTTTCGAAGAAGTTGACGAGCGTCTACACGCGATCATGAAAGAAATTCACCGCAACTGCGTGAAATACGGTACTGAAGAAGATGGTACTGTGAACTACGTAAACGGTGCGAACATTGCAGGTTTCGTAAAAGTTGCTGACGCAATGCTTGCTCAAGGCGTTTACTAAGTTCTCCGTAAGTTGAACTGAAAACCGAGGCTCAAGCCTCGGTTTTTTTATGGCTGAATGGTTTGGAAAATATAGAATTGTTGCTCAGTGTTCATGAGCCTAAGTTGTAATTTGCTATCGATAATGTTGAAGTGAAAATTTAAGGGTTGGCTGAGCAAACGTTTAATATGAAGCCCTAGCCGATGTAATTGTGGGCAGAACTTCAGAGTACTCCATACATCTCCTGTAAAACGCCAAGGATGCTTTTCAACATCATAATTGCGGCCAATGCGATTACAACCACTAAAAAATGTCATACGGCCATTGTTGAAAGTGAGAGTGTTTTGGGGGGCGCCATTTTTTACGAAAAACAACGTCTTTTGAGTTATTTGTTCTGCTTCAAAATCGCGTAAATCGGCAATTCGCTGTAAGCCTTTAAAAATATAGGTCTGTTGATTGCGATTCTTCAGGATGAATTCAGGCAGGGCATTTTGCTTTTGTAGTAGCTTTAAATTTACATCGCTAAAGCATTGGCTGAACAGTACATCGTGATTTGAAAACTTTGCACGGCTGATCAGCGTTTCCAGTTGTGAAGATATAAAAAAACCGAGGCGTTGATCTCGGTTTTTTTATAGGCTGTAACTTACAACGTACCTTTTACAGCTTCACGTTCGACTGACATATCAAAAATATAGGCATATTTTGATTGATCAGCTGCAGGGTTTTTACGTTCAAAACGTTTTACGCGAATAATTTGGCGTTCTGCAGGAGTGTGCTTAAAGCCTTCAATTTGATCGTAAAATAAAGTCCAGTCTTTATCAACTTGTGTTTTTAAGCCTTTTTCATCGTACTTCACTTCACGCACTTGCAAACAAGTTTGTGGAGCAACACCTGTACATTGTTTGGTTTCAGGGCTGACTTCAAGGAAAATTGTTTCGCCTTGTGAGTTGTACTGGGTTTCAGGTGTTAATTTTCCAGTGAAAACCAGTTTCTCACCTGTTGCAGAAATAATCGTTAACGTTGGATTTTGTGGATCTGTGGTATTTAAAACAAAAGGTGCTTTACGGTCACTAAAGAGTGAAGATGCAAGTCCTTCTTGTTTCATCGCATTATCAGGACATGCCATCATGGTAGATGCAATGTTGCCTGTTACAAGTGTATTGTGTTCCACTTTCCATTGGGTTGACATGCTATTACAGCTGGTTGAAATACCCAAAGTGCCATTTTCTAGAAAATTTAAAACCAAAGGTTTTGGTGCATTTTCAGTGGTGGTGCTCCATTGATATGAAGCTAAAGTTTTATCAGCATTTTGTTGTTGTAATACGCTCACGGCTAAATCTCCAGCTTTTTGGATATCGCTTGATTGACATGCTGCAAGGACTAAAGGGAAGAGGGCGATCGCTAAATATTTTAATTTCATTACGCTAACTGTTCTAAGTGAATTTCAGCCTGTAGCATAACCCATTCATTTTAAAAAAATATGAATACATTCAGCTCAAATAAGTAGCAAAATGTATCCATAAATAATAATTTGTTAACTTATTAATATAAATTATGAATAAGTCAAGCTATCAAGTTTATTTCACGTTTAATCAAAACGATAAATATCCATACCCAGCGAACCCATACTAAAGCTACTGTGAACAATAGAGAAGCGGGGGCCTGCACCCATCGCAAAGAAGATGGGTGCAAAATGTTCAATGGTCGGATGGTTGCGTTGTACAAACGGGATATTTTGCCAGTCGAGAACTGCATCAAAATCTTGATGAGTGAGCTTATTGACCACAAAATTACGGAATGTAGACGCCCACTCAGGCACGGCTGCTGCACGTCCATCCCAAGCCAATTCACGTAAGTTATGAGTAATACTGCCCGATCCAATCAACAGGATTTGCTTGTCACGTAAAGGTGCAAGCGTTTGTCCAATTTTATAGATCTCTTGCGCAGACATGGTCATCGGCAGTGATATTTCAATTACAGGAATGTCGGCATCAGGATACATATGCAATAACGGCATCCAAACGCCATGATCGCGCGGACGGGTGCTGTTGGCATGTGCAGATAATCCTGCATTGGCAAGCAAATGGAGAATTTCTTCTGCGAGCTCTGGGTTACCCGGTGCTGGATAACGAATATCATAAAGTTCCGCAGGGAAACCACGGAAGTCATGCCAAGTTTCAGGACGGGCACTTGTACTTACTTCTAGTGCGTTACTTTCCCAATGCGCGGACATGATAATAATGGCTTCTGGTTTTGGAAGATTCAGGCTTAAACGTTCCAACGCGGGACCGACTTGCTCAGGATTGATAGCAAGCATAGGTGAGCCATGGGAAATAAATAAACCTGGAAGTGTTTGTAAATTCATCGTGGTCGCCGCTGGTTGTTTAAAGGAATATGATGATCATGCACTATATTATTCAGCGTAACAATTCGGATAATTTCAACGGTTTGTTTCATTGTTGCAACGCTGTAACTGCTGTATACGCTGGATGTTAGTTCGGATTAACCCGCACGATGGTAAGGGTGATTATGGTTAATACTCATTGCACGGTATAGCTGTTCGATGAGCATGACACGAACCATTGGATGCGGCAAAGTTAGTTTAGACAAAGACCAATGCCATGCTGCAGCTTTACGTACCGCCTCAGAATGTCCATCTGGCCCACCAATGGCTAAAACCACATCATTGCCTTCAAGCATCCAACCTTTCATGGTTTCAGCCAGTTTTTCCGTACTGAACTCACGACCACCGACTTCTAAGGCGATCAGCACTTCATTCGATTTCATGGCATTTAAAATGCTGTCACCTTCAATTTGACGGTATTTTAAAATGTCGGCTTCTGAGTCGTTCTTGCCACGTTTAGCCATAGGCAGTTCAATGATCTGCGTTTGAACAAATGGCTGAATACGTTTGAAATAATCTTCAAAACCCGTCAGAACCCATGCTGGCATTTTTTGACCGATTGTCAGAATACGAATTTTCATACAGCGCCTGAAAGTATACAAAAGAGCATTATAACGGTTCGCTTGCGCTTTGTATGTTCAGACACAATTTGCAATTGAAATCGTGTTCTGCTTGCTGTTTAAATACGCAGCATAAGCAGATTAGATCGAAGATGAAAATTGGAATAATAACAATGAAAAAAACATGGCAGGACGGTAAATTATTTTTGCTCAAGCAAGCAGCAATGCTTTCAATTTTTGCATGGTGTTCATTTGCGGCGTATGCCAACAATATTAGAACCGCTGAACCGGATAATTTAAAAGTCTATTTAGAGCAAATTATTGGTAATGAAGCTGAATATCGTAACTATAAGAACATTCAAGAGTTAAATCGGGTGTCTGCTTGGATTCGTGAGCAGATGCGTTTTTTTGGTGTGAATTGTCGTTTTCAAACCTATACCGTAAACAGCCAACCATACCGTAATGTGGTTTGTCCCTTAAATGCAGGGCATAGCAACCGAGTGATCATTGGCGCGCATTACGATGTATTTGAGGAGCAGCATGGCGCTGATGATAATGCTTCTGGCGTTGCAGGTGTACTCGAAGCTGCTCGGATTCTTTCGGCTGAAAAAGCGCGTTTAAAACAAAATATTGAATTTGTATTTTATACCCTCGAAGAACCGCCGTATTTTAGAACAGAGTCGATGGGCAGTTTTATCCATGCAAAATCGGTAGCAAAGGAAAAGGATAAAATTTCAGGTGTGTATATTCTGGAAATGATTGGTTATTTTGATCCGAAAGTTACCCAAGAATATCCAGTTGGGTTGAAATGGATTTATCCATCGCATACAAATTTTATTGCATCGGTGGGGAACATTCAGTCTCGTGACTTAACCTCATCGTATTGTGCGGCGATGGAGTCTTTGAAGCAGTTGCAATGTGAACGCTTGATTTCACCGTCATTTATTCAGGGTGTTGATTTTTCAGATCATATGAATTATTGGCAATTTGATATGCCGGCGATGATGATTACTGATACGGCATTTTATCGTAATAAGCACTATCACACTGAGCAAGATACTATGGATAAATTAAACTTAGATAAAATGGCTCAAGTGATCGATGGTTTGGTGAAAAACATCTTAAATTTGAAATAGCATGTCTTAAAAACATGACATAAAAAACGCAGCCCCGAAAGCCTGTGGACTGCGATAAAAGGTCATCTACCTGGAGATGTAGATGACCATCTTGTTCCAATGATCATCACGTTTTTACACGTGATTGGAACCAATAAAGAAACATACAGCGCGTATATCTCTCTACTATATATGTGGGATAGAGGGCGATATTTCAAGTAATAGCATGCAAATTTTGTAAGACTTTCTTATGGGCTATTACTGATCTTGATGTCGAATTTGAAATAGTAATCTAATCAATAGTCATAGCTGTTGTCTTGAGTCTTGTCATAGCGAAGGATTTGAATGAAATTTTTCAAATATTTAGTGTGAAAGCATGAATGTAAAAAAGCCCTGTCGAAACAGGGCTTTTTTTCATTTATTGCGAGTTGCTAGCGCTTAGTGACGTGCAGCTTTGCTACCTTCAGTTGCTTTGACAATCGGTGTCTTTGTAAGAGGTTTAGGCATATCAACCAAGGCTAGAGGTAAAATCTCATCAATCGATTTCACTGGTTTAATTTCTAGACCTTCTTTGACATTGTCTGGAATCTCAGCCAAGTCACGAACGTTGTCTTGTGGGATAAAGACAAGCTTGATACCACCACGGTGAGCAGCGAGAAGTTTCTCTTTTAAACCACCAATGCGCATTGCACGGCCACCAAGACTGGTTTCACCGGTCATCGCAATATCTGGACGAATCGCAATGCCTGTAAACGCTGAAACAAGAGCAGTGGTCAGGGCTAAACCAGCAGATGGACCATCTTTCGGTGTTGCACCTTCTGGTAAATGCACGTGTACATCTGTTTCTTCAAAGCGAATCGCTTCAATACCTAGTTCATCTGCACGGGTACGTACAACGGTCATCGCTGTTGTGATCGATTCTTTCATGACATCGCCAAGAGAACCGGTGGTAATGAACTTGCCTTTACCTTTCACTGCTGCAACTTCAATTGTTAGTAGTTCACCACCAACAGATGTCCAAGCCAAGCCGTTTACACGACCCACTTCAGCTTCTTCTTCGGCCATACCGAAGTCGAATTTGTGTGGACCTAAGTAGTCAGGAAGATTTTTCGAATTCACTTCAATTTGAAGATTTTTCGCTTTCTTGCTCACTGCTTCTTTTACCACTTTACGTGCAATTTTAGACACTTCACGTTCTAAGCTACGCATACCGGCTTCACGTGTATAACGTTGTACGATATCGCGAATGGCTTCTTCGTGAACGGTTAATTCTTTTGCACGTAGACCATTATTCTTGATGGCTTTTGGAACAAGGTAACGTTCAGCAATATTCACTTTTTCATCTTCGGTATAACCCGGTAGACGAATCACTTCCATACGGTCAAGCAAAGCTTCTGGAATATTCATGCTGTTTGCAGTACAGATGAACATCACTTCAGAAAGGTCTAGATCAAGATCTAAGTAGTGATCATTGAACTTGCTGTTTTGTGATGGATCTAGGACTTCAAGCAATGCTGAAGCAGGGTCGCCACGGTAGTCTTGCGCCATTTTGTCAATTTCATCGAGTAAGAACAGTGGGTTCTTTACGCCAACTTTTGTCAAAGACTGCACAATTTTACCGGGCATCGCACCGATATATGTACGACGGTGACCACGAATTTCAGCTTCGTCACGCACGCCGCCAAGCGCCATACGGACAAATTCACGACCAGTCGCTTTGGCAACAGATTCACCGAGTGAAGTTTTACCAACACCTGGAGGACCAACTAAGCACAGGATTGGACCACGAAGTTTTTTCACACGTGATTGAACAGCAAGGTATTCCACGATGCGGTCTTTCACGTCGTCTAAACCATAGTGATCGGCATCAAGAATATCTTGAGCTTTCGCAAGGTTAATGCTGACTTTGCTAGCTTTGTTCCAAGGCGTATCTAAAATAACTTCTAGGTAGTTACGCACGACAGCAGCTTCGCTTGAAGCAGGTTGCATCGCTTTTAGCTTGCGGAACTCATTTTCAGCTTTTTTACGTACATGTTCAGGTAAATCGGCTTCAGCTAGACGTTTTTCAATTTCTGCAACGTCATCTTCAGCACCGCCATTCATGTCAGAAAGTTCGCGTTGAATGACCTTCATTTTTTCATTTAAGAAGTATTCACGCTGATTCTTTTCCATTTGGCGTTTTACAGAATCATGTAAGGTTTGCTCAATTTGCTGTTCTTCTGACTGTTGTAATAAGTAGGTCATGAGTTCAGCTAAATGTGCTTCAAATTCATCATGCTCTAAGAATTTTTGTTTGACATCAATATTCAAAGGCACGCGTGTTGCTACGAAGAATAATAATTGCAGTAAATCATCAATTTTATTGGCTGCTGCAATCAATTCACGTGCATTACGCAGTTTTGCTTCTGCATATTGAGCAAATAAGGTACGTAATTCTTCGACACGGTTATTCTGAGTTTCTGAGTCTACAGAAACCGTCATTGGGCTTAATGAATGCTCGGCAGTCAGGTAATCATCGGCATCGATAATTTTTTCTAGCTTGGCACGATATAAGCCTTCAATCAGTACTTTTATACAGTTTTCATCATTCTCATGATTCACAACTTGCACAATCTTCGCGACAGTACCGTATTGATATAAATTGTCGTGATCAATTTCTTCTGTAAGCGAATCTTTTTGTGCAACTACGAATACAAGATTGTCACTGTCACGTGCGACATTGACTGCATTGATCGACTTTTCACGACCCACAAACAGTGCAATTTGCATGTGAGGATATACAACCACATCTCGTAGCGCTAAGAGCGGTAATACGCTCGGAATTGTAGTTTCCAAGCTTTCTTCATTCATAATAATCTCAGACATGGGCACTCCTAATGAGTGACAACGGTGTTGCCATGTTTTTTATAGTGATGTGTATTTTTTAAATTACAAGGGTCATGCCAATTAAAATGTATAAAAAATGACTAAATATGTGATTTATAAGTGTAACTCAGTGTCAAGAATATCAAATTAACGTTTGAAGCTTAAAGTTTGAGATGGGCTAATAAAGCCATCTAGCGGTTGATCCCATGCCTCTCGGACCAAGGGATCTTGAATGAGTTGAAAATCATGGCCAAGTCCTAAACGGTAGGGGGTAGAGTGGGCTGTTGCTAATGTTTTATCGTAGAAGCCACCCCCCATGCCAATACGTGTGCCGTACTTGTCGCAAGCGAGCAAGGGCATGATTAAAAGGTCAAGATGAGAAACATGCTTCCCACGACTCGCCATAGGCTCTTTCATGCCGAGTGGGTGATGAGAAAAACGTTTGTTGATGTATTGATGACGTGAGATTTCAACCCAAACCAGTTGCTGATTCATGTTGCAAATCATGGGTAAATACACGTGTTTTTGATGCGAAAAACAGTAGTGGATAAGCTTTTGAGTGTGAATTTCACCAAATGCATGTAAATAAACGCCTATATGCTGACTGCGCTTAAAATAACTATGTCTGATTAAGCGCTGTAGGACTTGTTGTTCAGCTTGTCGTTGCTCCCATAGGTTTAGGCTACGACGCTGCTTGCGGAGTTGTTTACGAAGGCTGGTGGTGCTCAAAGTCATGGTTCATTTCAAAGTAGCACAAAATTCTCAAAGGCATTTTAACGTGTTCAAGCTTAAAAGTCCGAAAAAATAGGTTTTATCTTTTTTATATAAAGCGTTCCTTAAACACTAGTTAGCTTAAGGAACGCATACTTATTTAAGGTTTTTTTATACCAAGAATTTGCACATCAACACGGCGGTCTGCTTGTAAGCAAGCTTTTAAGGCATTTCGATCTTGCACATCAAAACAACCATTGGTTACAGGCTGAGTTTCACCTGCTGAAGCGAAACTTAATTTGTCAGCAGCAATCCCTTGGTTCATTAAGTAATTTTTGACAGTTAGTGCACGTTGCAATGCAAGTTGCTGATTATATTTTTCACTGCCTAAACGGTCGGTATGTCCGGTAAGCTTAATCATATCAATACGTGCATATTGGTTATTAAGTTTAGTTGCTAGTTCATTCAAGCTTGATTTACCTGCAGGAAGTAAATCATTTAGTTTGCCACCATTAAATTTAAATAAAGAATCGGCAGCTAAATTTATATTATCTAAACTAGGTTCAATTGGTTTTATCACATTATTTAGAGCATTTTCTCTAATCGGGCAATTATTAATCGTAGTGCCATCATTATTTAATATAATAGGTTTGCCATTATTATCAACTGTAAGTAATAAGTTATTCAAAAGTGACTTTTCGTTTACACAATAGCTAACTGAATAATTTTTACAATGAGTTGTACAATTTTTCACCTTAAATTGGTATTCGCCTTCTTTTAAATAAAAATCAGCAGAATTATTAATATAAAAATCACCCGCTTTAAATTCATCTATATAGAGTTTAGTTGCACATTTTTGGTTCTTAGCTTGATCATCTGCGCATAATTTTTCATCACGTTGCACATGTATTTTGTATGCATCAATCATATTGTTTTGAAACAATAAATTATCTGGTTTTGCATATTTATTTACGCCAGGAAAAGTTGAACATGCGACAACTGAGCGTCCACAAGTTGAAGTGACTGTGACACCGAATGGTGACATCGTACAGACTTACCCTGATGACACTGATCCATCCACAATTACGCCTGACCAAATTACGGTTAAAGATCCAAATGGCAAAGACATCGTGGTTGAGTTTGGTACACCTGAGACTCAACCAGACGGTTCAATTACGGTAACGGGTAAAGTGCCAGAGGACGTTGAAGGCAAAGTTACGGTTAATGTACCAGAAGGTTCATATGAAGACACTTCGGGTAACCTGGGTCTACCAGGTACAGGCAACGAAAACATCAATATGGTTCCGCTTGTAGCAGAAGTGACGATTACACCAGATGGTAAGATTACTGTAACTTATCCTGATGATGTTGATCCATCGACGATTACAGAAGATAAAATCGTTGTTGAAGGTCCAAATGGTCCAATCGAAGTACCATTTACGCCGCCAGTGGAACAACCTGACGGCTCTTATATTGTGACTGGTGAAGTACCTCCGGGTGTTGATGGTAACGTTACAGTAACTGTCCCTACAGATAGCTATGAAGATGAATCAGGTAATCCGGGTGAGGAAGTAGATAAAACTGTCCCAGTGGACAATATCGCTCCTGAAGTTGAGACAACCCAAGTGGTTACGATAGAAGATCAAAGTGTGACATTAACATGGGCGCATTTTGGTATTTCAGATGCAAATACAGCAAATGATCAGCTTGTTATTACGGTAACAAATCTGCCAAAAGACGGTGTATTGACAATCGTAGATGCTGCTGGGAATAAAACACCAATCATCGCGGGTCAAACACTATCTTATGCTGATATTAATGCCGGAAAAGTTGTATTTGCACCAGATGCTAACGAAGCTTCAGCAACTGACGGCGGAGTATATGCAGGCCTAGAATTTAATGTTTCTGATGGTAAACATGTGACTTCAGGTGAATTGGAAATTGTTGTTGATGCAGTTGCAGATAAGCCTTCTTTAACATTAGATTTATTAGATTGGAGCCCAACGGCTGTTAATTTAAATATTCAAACTTGGAATAATCTTAAAACTGTTACTGTTGATGGAAAATTTTATAATTTATTGCAAGGTAATGGTAATGGCATGCCAGCAGATACCTTGAGAACGGTTTTTGAATACTTAACCAGTTCGAAAAATACAACTCTTCCACCTGCAAGCACTAGTGAAACTACAAGTTTGGTTGAAGCTCCGGAAGCAGACGCTTCAGAGAAAGTTTTACAATTTACTTTACATGCAGAAGTTTTAAATGATGCAGAGGAAAATGTGAATGTAAATGGTGTGAAATTTAAATCTGCTGCTCTTGATGCTTTAGTTGATGCCAAAGTTTCGGTAAATGGTATATCAGTAAGCAAAGATTCAGATGGGTATTATACTTATCAAGGCACTTCAAGTAGTCAAGTTGAAGATTTTGTAGTGAAAGTTACAGTCCCTGAAACCTCAATTCAAGATGTAAATGTACTTACAACCCAGCTCGAAACAGAGTTAGGAAACAGTAACAATGTGCTTCCTATTCAGGAAACAGTGACTGCGACAGCATCGTTTGCGATGTTCTCATTAGAAAGTGAAAGTTTACTTATTGGTGATGATATTGTTTTCGACCTTCTCGCAGACGACAATTTGGGCGGTAATACATTAACAACAGTAAATGATTTTTCTATTGCTGACCAAATCGATATATCTTCATTACTTTCTGACGATGCAACTGAAGCAAATCTCGCAGAGTTTGTAACAGTAGAATATGACGAAGAAACTGATTCAGCTGTGATTTCAATTGACCGTGATGGCACATCAGGTGCGGAATATGAATCACAAGATCTTGTAGTCTTGCTCAATCAAACCAACAAAGTCGAACTAGATGACCTAATCAACAATAATCAAATTATTTACTAATAATTTGATGAACTAAAAAAGCACCTTCGGGTGCTTTTTTTGCTTCCCAAAAAGTGAATGCAGATTGAATACTTGGTTTTAATCAACAACTCATCGGAATTAAAACAAATACGCTATATCTACACTTGTATATTTAATAAGCTTTCTTTGCGCTAAAAAAGCGACACTTATCTTATGGCTTTGGTCAAAAGGTATGCATAAAAACAAATGAATGGACAATAAAAATGGAAAAAAATCTCTGGATCAGGACACTTCTTTGTATGACAGTTACGGTGTCGCCACTTATTTTCGCAGCGACAACCACTGCACCCGTTCCACCCAATAGCCAGCAAGTCTTTTTTGTCGGCAATAATTGGGATGGTACGGTTACAGTGATCAATCCTGCAAAAAACTATCAGAAAGTTGGTGTCATCAATATGGTGCCCGACAAAAAACAACGCCTCACTGAAATTTACCTCAACCCAGTAAAATTAATCGCTTATAGCTATATTCGTAATACAGCAGGAGAGGGAAATGATCAATTGGTCGATGACATGTATTCCACACCAGATGGCAAATCGGTGGTTGCATCACGCCCAAGCTATGCAGATGTTGTCTCGATTAATATTACAACAGGGAAAATTAATTGGCGCACACCCGTTGAGGGATTTCGAGCAGACCATATGGCAGTATCCCCTGATGGGCAACAGGTTGCAGTATCAGCGTCTTCAGGTAATGTCGTACATATATTCGATATCAACACAGGCAAAGAACTAGGACGTTTTGCGACGGGCGATAAACCACATGAAAATATCTATTTTGCCAACGGTACTAAAATCCTAAATTCAGCCATTGGTAATGTCGAAACAGCCATGGATGCTTCTTGGCAAGACTTTACCAAAGGCAAACGCTACATCACGATAGCAGATGCTCAAAACTATAAAGTCCTCAAAAAAATAGATTTTAGACCTGCTTTAGATGCCGTAGGACGCAAAGACTTATCAAACTCAGTTCGACCGATTGTATTTAGTAAAGATGAATCCAAAATCTATGCGCAGGTCTCATTTTTTAATGGTCTGGTCGAATATGATCTCAATCAAGACAAAGTCACGCGCATTGCACAGCTTCCGGGAAGTACAACTATTCCCTCAGATCGCACGAAATGGGTGAATGACTCACGCCATCATGGGCTTTCCATCAGTGGAGATGGTGAAAAACTATGTGTCGCAGGAACCATGGATGATTATGCCACTATCGTCGATCGTAAAACTTTGACTGCAGCCAAATTGATTGCTGCAGGCAAACCGTATTGGGCAACGCAAAGCCCAGATAGTAAACGCTGTGTAATTTCTGAAAGTGCGACAGATGCAGTAACCGTGATTGATTTTGCAACAGGTGAAAAAGTCATCACAGTTCCAGTTGGCAATCACCCACAGCGTGTTCGTTTAGGTTATGCACCAGCAGGATGGGGCAGTCAGTAAAACAGTTTAAATCAAAAGAAAATGGAAAAATCAGAGTCAAATCGGCTCTGAATTTTTAATTGAAAAACATTTAGAGATTGAATCATGTATAAGAAATGGATTGTTATTGGGTTAGTGGTTGGCTTGATTTTATTGTTGATGATTCAGTTATTAAAACCAAAGCAGCAGGAGGTTCATGAACAGCTACCGTTAGATCAACAAAAAGTGTCTGAAACACGTTCTGAGCGAACTACAGAAAATGTATTGCAGCATTCAAGTTCTAATTCCAAACAATCAATACTCGACAGAGAAACGCACTCTGAGCTATTACAGCAACGTGAACAGGTATATCAACAATTTCAGCAAATAAACACGCTGATGAGTCAGGGACAGCAGCCGAATCAAAATCAAGTACTCGCTCTACTCGAGCAACAATATAACTTGGTTAAAAAAGGCGTCGTGAAATTGGATGAAGCCATTTCATCAATTCAATATTTACGACAAATACTTCCTGAAATGGACAGAGCTTTGGATAGACAGTTAGCTAAACTGGAACAACTCAAAAATTGAATAAGGCGGATAAAATCAGCTTTTGAAGGTGAACAAACTTGAATAAAAATTTTTAACTGATGTTACGCAGTAACATCAAAGCGCAATTTGCTTCAAATAAAACAACGATACGCGGTAACGTCATCCGCAAGTGTTTAAGACAGGACTACTTCTAATCAAAAATGTTTTTGTGATGCTTTGAATAATTTGACGGTAGTGAACGAGTTTTGCGGATGACAATGGTTTTGGGTACTTTTGCCGAAACAAAAGTATCTCCAGCCGAAGGCTAATCTCTTTATTTAATCCTTAGATGTAAGACTCCGTCGAATAGGCTTAAAATTATTTTAAAAATGCGAAATTACTTTTATGTGCGTAACATCAGTTTTTAAGAAAAGAACAGGAGTCGAATAGCGCAGAAATAGAATAGTGAATTTTTTAGAATATTTTTGAATTGAGTTGAATGCTGAAAATTCATTTAATGACTTGGAAGATAAACACTCCGAAGATGCCGCTGCAAATGTCGTGACCCTGAACCCGATGAGTTCAAGGTGGACGCGACGTACACTCGCTGGGTTTCCCACTCGAGGAGGGCATACGCTCAGAATATACAGAACACATCCATAAGTTTAAGTATCGGCAGGGGATTAGACCTAGCTGGCGAACACCTCAGAGATGTGCTCAGTATAACGAATTCAGCGTTATTGGCAAATCACCAAACACTGACAAAGTGTTTAAAATGAAGCAATCGGGCAAAGTATAATCACTAAACCACCGATTAATCAGTCAATTCTTCAACTTGTTCCAAAATATTTTGCAACAAAAGTTCGCAGTTTGCATATTCTTGCAAACTCTTATTCATTGACAGGACTTCTTGCATTAATTCAAGTGCGACCATAATGATCAGCTTACTCGGTTCCATACGTGGTGCTTTACGACGAAATTCATCGTATTTGTCATTCAGTAATTGTGCTGCGCGTTCTAAATCGACTTGTTGGTCAGAAGTCGTTGCTAAACGGAAACTATGACCTAGAACTTTTAAATCAACTGCAATTTGTTCACTCATGATCAAACTTCCTCATTACTTTCAGTCGGATGTGCCAATTGTTGAATTTCTTGCGCATGTTGATCTTGAGCTGTACCTAAAATAGCTAAACGTTGAATAATCACTTCAACTTTTGCTTTAGCATGTTCATTTTTTTGTAATAAACGTTCACGTTCTTGCTGCAAACCTTGAATTTCTTGTTGAGCATGACGCTGTTCATTTTGCATCTTTTCTTTAACGATACGTAGCTCATTACGTTCTGCCAAAATTTCTTGAAAACGATTTTTTAGATCAGTACAGCTTTTTTCAAGACGGCTATATCGGTCAGCCAAAGCAGTTGCATCAGTATTCAGCTGTTGAAGTTGAGCACGTGAATCAGTTAATTGCTCATTCAGCGTATCAATTTCTTCTTGTTTGGAGGTGATAATACCGTTCTTATGTACAATTTGAGCATGATGCTGCTCATCAGACGAGTTTTTCTCATCTTGTAGGGCATTATTTTCGCTTTCAAATTGCGCCAGTCGCTTTTTTAAAACGCTAATATGCGCTTGGAGACGCTGTAATTCTTCTAACATAACGTAGTCGCACAGTCTTGCAAACAAAGGTAATATATACGAAGTATAGAGATTGGATAAGCGAATGCAAGACGATATTTCAGGTTGGTCAGATTGGTCCCACAATTTTTCTAAAATTGAAGAAATTTCAAGCCCAAGTGAGTTACATGGTCTACTCACTGGTATAGTTTGTGTGTCACAACCCCCGAGTCGTGAAGAGTGGCAACAAATTTTAGCAACGCTTGATGTTGCTGAATTAGATGAAGATGCATTGGCATTGTTAACTGAAGAAGCAGAAGATGTAGCTCATTCACTTTCAGATGATGAACTCGACTATCTTCCTTTATTACCAGATGATGATCACTTACTAGGTGAGCGTGTACAAGCATTGGCAGACTGGTGTGCAGGTGTGGTTCTTGGTTTTGGTTTGGCGGCAGGACATCTGCGTACCAATGAGCAAGAATTGATTGAGCATTTACAAGATGTCGCTTCAGTAGAATTTGAAGATTCAGATGATGATGAAGAAGGTGAAGAAAGCTATCAGGAATTATACGAATTTGTTCGTTTAATCCCAGTGAGTCTGTCGATGGGACGTACCAAAGTTGATGTTTCAGAAACACCGTTGCTACAACTGAGCGCTAAAAATTCATTGGCTCAAGCGGGCAATGTGGTTGAAATGTTCACCCCACACCGTCCAAGTTAAGGCATTCTTTTTGCATTAATAATTAATAGATGATGGGCTCTATCTAAGGAGTTCATCATCCTATTAAATCAATCATAGTCCAAGCGTATAAGAAGCATATCAATGAAGAAATTAACTCAAGCAGATTTTCAGGAACGTCGTGACATCCTTGCAGGTGAAATGGGCTTACGCAGTATCGCAATTATTGCCACGAGCAAAGAAGCCATGCGAAACCGTGATGCCGACTATAAATTCCGTGCTGATAGTAGTTTCTTTTATTTAACAGGTTTTGCTGAACCTGAAGCGGTTGCAGTGATTGAAACCTTTGATAGCGAAGAAGAAGGTTATAGCTATAGTTTGTTCTGCCGTGAACGTGACCGTGAAATGGAAATTTGGAATGGTTACCGTGCGGGTATTGATGGCGCGATTGATGACTATGACGCGGATGAAGCCTTTGCTATCGATTTATTAGACGAAGAAATTTTAGAAAAATTACAAAATAAAGATAAATTATTTTACCGTATCGGGCAGCAAGCAGATTTTGATGCTCGTGTGGCGCAGTGGATTGCAGCTGCAAGCGGTGAATCACATAAGGGTGCAAGTGCGCCTGCTCAAGTCATTCAACTAGATCGCATCATTGATGAAATGCGTTTGCATAAGTCTGATGATGAACTTGAATTGATGCAAATTGCTTCGGATATTTCAGCAGAAGCGCATACTCGTGCCATGCAAACGGTTAAACCGGGCATGATGGAATATGCACTAGAAGCAGAACTGAATTATGTATTTGGTAAAAATGGCTGTGTGCCTTCCTATAACAGCATTGTCGGCGGCGGTGAAAATGGCTGTATTTTGCACTATGTGGAAAATGACAAAGAACTCAAAGATGGTGATTTGGTACTGATTGATGCAGCATGTGAATATCAGCTGTATGCCTCAGACATTACCCGTACTTTCCCAGTCAACGGTAAATTCAGCCCTGAACAAAAAGCACTTTATAATATCGTACTCGATGCGCAAATTGCGGCGATTGATGCGGTGCGTATCGGCAACTCTTATAAAGAACCACATAACGTTGCAGTGCGTATTTTAGTTCAAGGTTTATTGGATCTTGGGATTATGCAAGGAGATATTGACGAGATCATTGAAAAAGAAGCTTACCGTCAGTTTTATATGCATGGTACGGGTCATTGGCTTGGTATGGATGTGCATGACGTCGGTTCATACAAACAAGAGGGTGAATGGCGTGCCTATGAGGAAGGTATGGTTGTGACTGTAGAGCCGGGTCTTTATATTGCGCCAGATGATGAAACGGTTGATGAAAAATGGCGTGGTATTGGTATCCGTATTGAAGATGATGTTGTAGCAACTCAAAATGGTCCACGTGTTTTAACCGCTGCAGTGGTGAAATCTGTAGAAGAGATTGAAGCGCTGATGGCGAAAGCGAAAGCCGCTTAAGTTTATACAGTATTTAAAAAAGCCGGTCAGATGATCGGCTTTTTTTTATCTATAAGCAGTCATATAAATACTAATCATACAGACAATGTTAATTAGCAATGTAGTTGATTTTCTGATGTTAAGTTTTTACAAAAATTAGATATAAGTCTTTTAAAATTAATCGTATAAATTTTTTATTTTAATCATAATTAGATTTCTTTCATAAGTCATTTTTCACTCAGCTCCAAGTTATAAATTCCAGCAATTAGATTGAATCTTAATGCTAGTCTTTTGCCTCGATTGCGATATCGCTCAGCAAGAATTTTGAAGGTTT
>NZ_VPCH01000046.1:0-30758 GCF_013418285.1 Acinetobacter sp. YH12152 | reverse complement strand
CCTATTTAAGTGATGTGCTGAAAAGGTTGCCGACACATAAAGTGACTCAGATTGAAGAATTGCTACCACACCGCTGGAAACCTAAATCGAATTAAAAAATAGGCATGGGGTTCAGCGGACGCTTACAAATGTGTGACCAAATTTCAGACCATAGATCATGGCATCATTGTCTGAGACACTTGCAAGACCTGAAATATGAGATTTTTCAGTATTCGATGGTTTTGAGAGTTTCATATAATACAGGCCAGTCGCTAGAAAATTGTTCGGGTTAAATTTATACATCATACCTAAACCTAAACCTCGATAGCCATCACTTGGGTTTAAGGTAGACACCGCATTTCCTGTCCCGTTGTCCCAAATAAATTCTGCAGCAGCGAGCCAACTCGGATTAAATTGATGTGCAATCCCCAATTTTCCTGACCATTGATCTTTTTGATATTCCACCAATTGGATATCAGCTAAATCACGGTATTGTGGATCGAGTGCTGCGTATTGAAGCACGGCATTAAACTGCGGTGGCTGAATGTTGAAATCTTTCCAATTAATCCACCGAACTGTGCCATATACAACATTGTGTGGGCTAATGGCTGTTTGAAAATCAAAATTGACGCTTTGTGGCGTTTGAATGGAGGTATGGGTGTCTGGTACTAATTGAAAAGGACCATTTGAATATAAAGTTGATTCAGAGGTCGTATTTTCATGTTTGATTTTTGAACGATAGGTTAGGCTAGTTTTAATAGCATATTCAGGGATTTGATAGCTTAAACCGAGCAGCCAACCAAGCGCTTCATTTTGTTTAAAATCGGCATGGTAGCCATTGAGAGCAGCATATTGTTGCCCAGATATTTTTAAATCAGCCTTAAATGTTTGTAGGCTTAAACCGCTATAAATATTCCAATTTTTATTAGGTTGATAGCCTACCAGCCCAGTTAGGTTATGCGTTCTAAAGTTAATATCGGCGCTTTCAATATCGATATTTGAGCCATCTGGTAAGCGTGGACTATATTGATAACTGATATCGGTATGAAAGGGTTGTTCATAAATCACCCCCGCAGAAATATTTTCATGCGGTTGAATTTTAAGTGCAAATTTCCCAGAAAATTGTTGATGGGCGAGATTCCCTGTAGAAAAATCAGTGATGCCCAATTCACTAATTAAGCCTTGATTCAGAACTTTGCCGTCAACTTGAGCATCGACATAAGCGAAACTGACTTCAGTATAATTTCCGGGTTCAAGAAAGGCCGAGATCGATTGATCTGAGTTTTCTATCCCTGCTGCATACATGATTTGTATGGGGCAGACGATACCGACTGCCACTGCGACGAATTGATTTTTCATAAAGTCCTGGCTTATGGGTCGGAAGTAATGAGGTTTTAATTTTTATTGTGTTGGATGTATTTTAATCACAATTAAAAATAAAGCCAAGAAAACTTAGATAAAATATGTGTTTATCAAAAAAAGAGGACAGCAGGTGTCCTCTTTAATTCGTCAATTGGCCTATCAGTCTTCTGGGTAAGCGACTTTTTTCAACGCTTTGATGTCAGCATCTGGTGAACATAAAGAAATAAACTCATAGCCATAGCCACGTAGCAAATGTCCTTTGCGAACAGCAATCCAAGTGGTATTAACACCAAAAATATCGGTAGGAATTTGTTTTAAACGGTAATCACGTTCTGGGTCATATGCCACATCGTTGACAATACCCACTCCCATATTAAGTTCAACATAGGTTTTAATAACGTCTGCATCAAGTGCGGACATCACGATATCAACATCAAAGCCTGAATCTTCAAAGGCTTTATCAATTTTTGAACGACCTGTAAAACCACCGTGATAGGTAATAATTGGATAGTTCGATAAATCTTCAATGGTGATATTTGATTTTTGGGTCAGTGGGTGCTCTTTAGGCGTAATGATGCTGTGTTGCCAGTTGTAGTAAGGCACGCTTGCCAGGTTATCTTCATTGGTTAATGATTCGGTTGCGATCCCGATATCCGCTTCACCTTGAAGGAGCATTTCTGTAATTTCAACAGGGCTTGCTTGTTGCAAAATTAGATGAACTTTTGGAAATTCTTTTTTAAATTGGTTCACAATCGGCGGCAAGACATAACGTGCTTGCGTATGTGTGGTCGCAATCGTCAATGTCCCTTCATCTACTTTGTTGAAGTCATCTGCCAGACGTTTAATATTATCTGCATCTACGAGCATGCGTTCAACGATACCCAATAATGATTGGCCTGGTTCGGTTAAACCGAGTAGACGTTTACCTTTACGGATAAACAGCTGTACACCAAGTTCATCTTCTAGATCTTTGATGTGTTTACTCACGCCAGACTGCGAGGTGTAAAGTGCAGCAGACGCTTCTGTTAAATTAAAATTCTGACGTACGGTTTCTCGAATAATTCTTAATTGTTGGAAATTCATAATTTTATTTTACCTTAAAAGCAAGTGGGGCTTGTGAAGGCCCCAACTTATTGTTTTATGCAACTTGGTTTTCAAATAAATGCAAGTTCGTTGCACTTAACCATACCGTTTGATTTGGGCGGAATTGATGCGCTTTCGCTTCATCAGCCGTTAATGAAATTTCGATCAGATTGCCTTGGCGGTCATGCAGTTCAGCAATGACTTTACCTGCAATCCAAAGCTCACGTACAAAAGTCGCTTGGATGGCATTTTCTTGCGGTTGTGCATGAATACGCAGTTCATCCGGGCGAGCGAAGGCAATGACATTGCCTTGCGGCGCATTGGCGTTTTGTGGCAACAAAATTCGGTCTTCACCAATTTGTATTAGGCCATTGCTATTTTGACCTTCAAAACGGTTGGCTTGACCTAAAAAGTCAAATACAAACGGTGTTGCAGGTTTTTCATAAACTTCACGTGGCGAGCCAATCTGTTCTACGTTGCCTTTGTTCATCACAATGATTTGATCGGCCACTTCAAGCGCTTCTTCTTGGTCATGGGTCACGAAAATAGAGGTGATGTGGAGTTCGTCATGCAAGGTACGTAACCAGCGGCGTAATTCTTTACGAACTTTGGCATCCAATGCACCAAAAGGTTCATCCAGTAATAACACACGCGGTTCAACCGCTAATGCACGTGCAAGGGCAATACGTTGGCGTTGACCACCTGAAAGTTGTGCAGGGTAACGGTCAGCCAAGAAACCAAGTTGAACAAGATCAAGCAAACGAGTAACCCGCTTTTTGATCTCGGCTTCAGATGGACGTGTTGCACGTGGGCGTACGCGTAAACCAAAAGCAATGTTGTCAAACACGGTCATGTGGCGGAACAGTGCATAATGCTGGAATACAAAACCAACTTCACGTTCACGGACATGAACTTTAGTGGCATCTTCACCTTCTAAAATCACTTGACCGCCATCGGCAGATTCAAGACCGGCAATGATACGGAGCAGGGTAGTTTTACCACAGCCTGATGGGCCAAGCAGCGCAACGAGCTGGCCATCAGGAAAATCTAAAGAGATATTTTTAAGTGCATGGAATGCACCAAAGTGTTTTTCAATATTTTTTACTTGAATACTCATGAGGTCATTCCTTAAGAAACTTGTGAATCTTCTTTACGCTTGTCTTGTCGTTCCTGACGTAGTTCAACCCATGTTTTTAAAATCAGGGTGACAATCGCCAAGAGTGCTAATAGTGAAGACACAGCAAAAGCAGCACTAAAGGTATATTCGTTATAAAGGATTTCTACGTGTAGCGGTAAGGTATTGGTTTCGCCGCGAATGTGACCTGAAACCACAGAAACAGCACCAAACTCACCCATTGCACGTGCATTACATAGAATCACGCCGTAGATTAAGCCCCATTTGATATTTGGAAGGGTCACTTTCCAGAAAGTCTGCCAGCCTGAAGCACCCAATACGATAGCTGCTTCTTCTTCCTCAGTCCCTTGAGCTTCCATTAACGGAATTAGCTCACGTGCCACAAAAGGAACGGTAATAAACACAGTAGCAAGGACAATGGCTGGAACGGCATACAAAATTTTGATGTCGTTATCCATTAGCCAGCCGCCTAACCAACCTTGAGTACCAAAAATCAATACCAACATTAAGCCAGCAATGACTGGAGAGACTGAAAATGGCATATCAATAATCGTGGTTAAAATAGATTTACCACGGAAATTAAACTTGGCAACACACCATGCCGCAGCTACACCAAACACTACGTTTAGCGGTACGGCAATCACAGCGGTCAGTAAGGTCAGTTTCACTGCTGATAATGTGTCTGGATGAACCAGTGCTTGGAAGTAAACGCCAACACCTTGTTTAAAGGCTTCAACGAAAACCAAAACCAAGGGCAAAATCAGGCAGCTCGCAAAGAAAATCAATGCAATCACTATCAGTGTATAGCGTACCCATGTTGGTTCACGCGTAGCATCACGCGACTGTAATTTTTCCGCAAGCGCATTACTATTCGTATTCATCGTGCAGTTCTCCCTGTACGGCGACTTGCCCATGCTTGAACCAAGTTAATTAAGAATAAAATGGCAAAAGAAATCACCAGCATCACGACTGCAATCGTGGTCGCGCCTGCATAATCGTATTCCTCAAGGCGAGAGATGATCATCAATGGGGCAATTTCAGTTTTGAAGGGTTGGTTACCTGCGATAAAAATCACCGATCCATACTCACCCACACCGCGTGCAAAGGCCAAAGCAAAACCTGTTAACAGCGCAGGAAATAGAATAGGTAAGATCACTTTGGTCACGATCTGAAAGCGATTTGCACCCAATGCTGAAGCTGCTTCTTCAAGTTCAGTTTCTAGGTCGCTCAGTACAGGCTGTACAGTACGAACCACAAAAGGAATACCAATAAAGATGAGGGCTAAGGTAATACCGATCGGGGTATATGCGACTTTAATGCCAATAGGTTCAAGGTACTGACCGATCCAACCAGTCGGTGCATATAACGAAGTCAATGCAATACCCGCAACGGCAGTTGGCAATGCAAAAGGTAAATCAACCAAGGCATCGACAATACGTTTACCGGGGAAGGTATAACGAACTAAACACCATGCTAAGAGCAAACCAAAAACCACATTGACTAACGCAGCAATAATGGCGGCACTAAAACTCAGTTGTAACGATTTTAAAATACGTTCTGAGCTTAAAATTTCCCATAGTCCGTCCCAACCGATACCTAACGATTTAATAAATACGGCCGAAAGGGGAATGAGCACAATTAAGGATAAATACGCTAGGGTAAAGCCTAGAGAAAGACCAAATCCTGGCAGCACTCGGGATCGCTGCGACATGATGACTCCTCAAAATGAGAAAAGCTGACTTAAAAGGTCAGCAAAATTGAATAAATGATTTTGCGACAAGCTTAATGCTCAGTACTTAAAAAGCAAATTGAAATAAATACTTGTTTTCATCAGTAAAGCTGATATGTTTCATGTGGTTTTCTGAAATTAAGTAATTGAAAATTTCAGGAAACGGTCCAAAACCTGATGCAACATTAATGTGACCCACAGCACCCATATTCACAGGGTAAAGCTTCCAAGCATCAGCAAGTTGTTTTGCATCTTCAAAGCCAAGCCAAGGATCATTTTCACTAATCAACATCGTTGTCGGCACACGAATAGTTAGCTGATGAAAAAATGCTTTGTAATCCGTTGTACTGTCGCGTGCAAAGCCGTTTTCTCCAAAGCGTGCTGGATTGGCTGGCGCAACCAAAACTAAATTTTTGATTTTTTTATTAAGTTCTGGATACAAGGCCAATGCTGCCACCGTGGTTAAACAACCAAAGCTATGCGCCACAATTTGAATTTCACCCTGTAAAGGTCGTACGGTTTGAACGAATTGTTTAATCCAGTCTTTTAGTACAGGATGATTCCAGTCTTTTTGCTGAACACGAGAGCTAGACATGAGCTGACGTTGTAACCAAGATTGCCAATGTGCGTGTTCACTACCGCCTACACCCGGGACAATTACTGTATGTGTCATGTCAAGTTCTCCTGATTCAGTCAATGAATGGTCTTATTTTCCATTGTTGGCTTTGACGATTTGGTCAAACACGCCGCCATTTTCAAAGTGTGCTTTTTGGACTTTATCCCAACCACCAAATTCTTTATCAATGGTTACGAGTTTAAGTGGCTTAAAGACTGATGCGTATTGTGCAAGCGTTGTAGCGTTACGTGGACGGTAAAAGTTCTGAGCTGCGATTTGCTGACCACGTGGTGAATAAAGGAAGTTTAAATAACCTTTGGCTAAATAAAGATTGCCTTTTTTCTCTGCATTTTTTTCTAAAACAGCAACAGGTGGCTCAGCTAAAATTGAAAGTGAAGGGGTCACAATTTCAAATTTACCCGGTTGTTCACGAATCGCTAAATGTGCTTCATTTTCCCAAGCCAGTAATACATCACCAATGCCACGTTCAGCAAAGGTCGTAGTCGAACCACGTGCGCCTGAATCGAGTACTTTGGTGTTTTTATAAATCTTACGGACAAATTCTTGAGCCGTTGTATCATTACCACCCGCTTGATGTTTTGCCCACGCCCATGCAGCTAAATAGTTCCAACGCGCACCGCCTGAAGTTTTCGGGTTTGGGGTAATAATACCCACGCCTGGTTTAACTAGATCGCCCCAATCTTTAATCGCTTTTGGGTTGCCTTTACGGACTAAGAACACAATCGTTGAGGTATATGGCGTTGAGTTTTGTGGAAGTTTCTTTTGCCAATCTGCAGGTAAAAGTTTGGCTTTTTCTGCAATCACATCAATATCCGCTGCAAGTGCTAAAGTCACCACATCGGCATCTAAGCCATCAATGACTGCACGCGCTTGTTTACCTGAACCACCGTGAGATTGTTTAAAATTAATTTTTTGACCAGTACGGCTTTCCCAGTATTTACTGAAGTCTTTATTCACACTTTCATAGAGTTCACGCGTTGGGTCGTAAGATACGTTTAAAAAGTCTTTTGCAGCTACGCCAAAAGAAACTGTCGAGATGACTGCAGCAAGAACACCCAATTTTAATTTTGCGGAAATACTCATGTGGACCTCAATAATTTTTACTTTGTCTGTAACATGGGTGAAGAATAGCGCCAATCTTTATGCATAAAAAATAATTAAAAACGAATTTTATATGAATAAAAAAGATAACAGGTGTGTATACGAAAAAAAAGCATCGACCTTATGCGAAAGGAAGATGCTTTTCTGTATTTAAAGCATTATTTGGAATTATTGGTCTTCACGATTTGATCAAAGACGCCACCATTTTCAAAATGTTTTTTCTGTACTTTGCTCCAACCACCAAACTCTTTATCAATCGTGACGAGTTTTAAAGGTTTAAAAACATTTTTATATTTTGCTAAAACTGCCGCATTACGTGGACGATAATAGTTCTGTGCGGCAATAGTTTGACCTGCAGGTGAGTACAGATAATTTAAATACGCTTTGGCTAAATTTTCATTGCCATCTTTCTTAGCATTTTTTTCTACAATCGCAACAGGTGGCTCGGCCAAGATAGAAAGTGAAGGGGTCACAATCTCAAACTTACCCGGCTGTTCACGAACTGCCAAATGTGCTTCATTTTCCCAAGCCAATAGCACGTCACCAATGCCACGTTCAGCGAATGTAGTTGTTGCACCACGTGCGCCTGAGTCGAGGACTTTGGTTTGCTTATAAATTTGACGGACAAATTCTTGGGCTTTTGCATCATTACCACCTGCTTGATGTTTTGCCCAAGCCCACGCTGCTAGATAGTTCCAGCGCGCACCACCCGATGTTTTTGGGTTCGGGGTAATAATGTCGACACCCGGTTTAATTAAATCGCCCCAGTCTTTGATGCCTTTCGGGTTGCCTTTATGTACTAAGAACACAATGGTCGATGTATATGGCGTTGAGTTTTGTGGGAATTTCTTTTGCCAGTCTTTTGCAACTAAACCACGTGCAGCAATTTCATCAATATCTGCAGCCAAGGCCAAAGTGACGACATCGGCATCTAGACCATCAATAACAGCACGAGCCTGTTTACCTGATCCACCATGAGATTGTTTAAAGTTAATGTCTTGGCCTGTGGTTTTTTTCCAGTAAACACTAAAGTCTTTATTGAAGTTGTCATACAATTCACGGGTTGGATCATATGACACATTTAAGAAATCTTTGGCAGATGCACTGAATGCTGTGGCAGAAATGAATGCAGCCAAAACCCCAAGTTTTAATTTAGATAGATTCATGTTGTCCTCAATTTTTATACATGTTTTGTTGGATGAGGCAAGAATATCTGTAGTTTTTATGCAGAAAAAATAATTAAAAAAGAATTTAATATGAACAAAAAAGAAATATATGCTGAATGATTATTTTTTAAAATAAAGTGATGTAATTGGGATGACGACGTATGCAGTGTTTTAAAAATGCGCAGCAAATAGAACAAGTTAATTTACTTGATCGAGCCTTTCACTATGGCGATGGCTGTTTTAGCACGGCACGTATTCGCCAAGGACAAATAGAACTATTAGCTTTGCATATTGCACGATTAAAACTGAGCAATGAGCGATTAAAGCTAAATGCAGATTTAAGCCTCATTGAAGACACTCTAAAATTGTTACGTAAACAAGATGTCGTCAATGGCACTTTAAAAATTGTGTTGAGTCGTGGTATTGGTCAGCGTGGCTATAGTTTACCTGAGCACCCAGCAGATGTTTGGGTGTTTTATTACCCCAAAACCGTTGCAGATTTTGAGTACGAAACTGTCGAAAGTGGTGTATTACATCAAGCTATTGGGTTAACCATGCCAAGTTTGGTGGGCTTAAAGTCCTTAAATCGATTAGAACAAGTCATGCTCAAAGCAGAGTTGGATCAAACCCCATGGGGCGAAGCTTTGGTGACGGATGTACAAGGTACAGTTGTTGAAGGTGTGAGCAGTAATTGTTTTATTCGCACAAATGAAGGATGGATTACGCCCGAACTTCGTTATAATGGCGTGCATGGTGTCATGCGTGCAGAAATTTTAAAACGGATGCAGCAGCATCAAATTCCATGTACTCAACGTCACGTCAATATGGATGAAATTACGCATTTTCAGAGTGTTTTTTTCTGCAATGCTTTAAGTCCCATGAAAATTGCATCAACTCTGAATGGAGTTGAGTTAGATGTTCAAGCTTGTATTGAACTTTTCCGAACACTTCAATTAAGTCAGATTCGTTAATATGTCCACCGCGTCTAAAAAAACAAATAAGAAAAAATCTGCCACAGCAGGTTTTCCATTTAAAGCATGTTTGGTTGTGCTACTTGGTATCGTTGTACTTGTGGCGATTTTACTGTGGTCGAGTTTATTTAAAGCCTATCCCGTGGAAGGAAAAAAGCAAATGTTGGCGATTGGTGCAGGGGATACCTATTCAGGATTTATTGACCGACTGGCCAAAGAGAAACAAGTTAATTTTCCTATTATTTTGAAGCTGTACCAAAAGTTCATGATCAATGACACCCTGAAAGCGGGTGTATATGAAATCCATGAAGGCATGAGCGTACGTGAAGTCATGAAACTGATTTCTAACTCTGAAAATGCGCAAATGAATCGAATTTTAGTGATCGAAGGGACGACATTTAAGCAACTCATAGATGCTTTAAAAAATGACCCTTTGGTGACACATGACATCAGTCATTTACCATATGCACAAATTTTAAAAGAACTCGGTATTCCGTATTCGCACCCTGAAGGCTTATTCGCACCGAATACATATTTCTTTGCAAAAGGCGAGTCTGATCGAAAAATTTTGAAGGATTTGTATAACCGACAAATTAAAGCCTTAGATCAGGCTTGGACTAATCGAGCTCAAAATTTACCGTATAAAGATAAATATGAAGCCTTGATTATGGCGTCGATTATTGAAAAAGAAACCAGTCTTGATCGTGAGTTAGAGCAAGTATCAGGGGTGTTTGTCCGTCGTTTGCAACAAGGCATGCGTTTACAAACGGACCCTACGGTTATTTATGGCATGGGCGATAAATATCAAGGCAATATTACTCGCCAAGACCTACGTACACCTACAGCATATAATACTTATACGATCAATGGCTTACCGCCTACACCGATTGCTTTGCCAAGTCAAAAAGCTATTGAAGCCGCGATGCATCCAGATGCGTCAAATAACATTTATTTCGTGGCAACAGGTAACGGTGGTCATAAATTTAGCAGTAATTTGTCAGACCATAACCGAGCGGTACAAGAGTATTTATCGGTAATTCGTGCGAAAAATTGAGGAGTGAGCATGTTTATTAGTTTTGAAGGCACGGAAGGTGTGGGTAAAACCACATTGATTCGTAAACTACATGAGCATTTCCAACACTTAGCGAAAGATGTGGTATTAACCCGTGAGCCGGGTGGTACTCCCATGGCAGAGCAAATTCGCTCATTGTTGCTTTCAGTGAACCACGAAGAAACTATGAGTAATGATACTGAGTTATTGCTGATGTATGCGGCACGTGCGCAGCATTTAGAAGCCGTGATTCTGCCGGCGTTGGCTGCAGATAAAATCGTTTTATGTGACCGTTTTACAGATTCGAGTTTTGCATATCAGTGTGCAGGTCGTGGTTTGGACCGAGAAAAACTGAAAGTTTTAAATGACGGTTTTGTGGCGCGTATGCCAGATATTACCTTTTGGTTGGATGCTCCAATTGAAACGGGGATGTTACGTGCACGTGAACGTGGTGCTTTAGATCGTTTTGAGCAAGAGAAAGCAACTTTCTTTGAAAAAGTGCGTTCAGGTTTTGCTGAAATTCACGAAAATGAACCTGCACGCATGAAGCGCCTCGATGCGACGCAAACACCTGAAGAGGTTTTTCAACAGGCATTATTGCATTTGCAACAGATTTAAAATGCCATAGTAATCTTTGGGTATTTGATTTAAAAATCATTCATAGCATAAGTTATGGATGATTTTTTTATGCATGCTACAAAACAGGAGATTATCAATTTCCTTAAGACTGAATTTGCGCCAAGCTTAAAGCATTGCACTATTGTAGAAGTTGGAGAAAAGGCTGCCACTTTAATTTGGCATGTGACTGAAAAAGATTTGCGGCCTGGCAATACTGTTTCAGGCCCGACTATGATGACTTTGGCGGACTTTGCGCTATATGTGGCTATATTGGGGGAGATCGGGATTGTAGGACTGGCGGTCACGACCAATATGAATATTAATTTTTTAAGAAAACCCGAAGCCAATCAAGATTTAATAGGCGAGTGTCGATTGCTGAAAGTGGGCAAAAGTATAATTTATGGTGAGGTGTTGGTGTATTCAGCAGGTGTGGATGAGCCTGTTGCACATATAACAGGGAGTTATTCTATTCCACCAAAACGAATATAAAGGCTCAATTGCATTTGCTGATTCAAATAAAAAGCCGAATTTATATTCGGCTTTTTATGGTTTTTAGACATTTTAGATGTTTAAGAAACCAGTTCTGTATTCACCAATGGACATTCCACTTGGAAATCGGGTGGACTTAACACAGTTTTACGTAGTTCGTCTGCTTGTTCAGGATAGTCTAAAGTGAAATGCAGACCACGAGACTCTTTACGTTCCATTGCACAGCGCACAATCATTTCTGATACCAATACTAAGTTACGGAGTTCAATCAGATTTTTACTGACTTGATAATCTTGATAATACTCGGTGATTTCACGCTTAAGCATTTCAATACGATGGAGCGCTCGTTGAAGCCGCTTGGTCGTTCTGACAATGCCCACGTAGTTCCACATGGTTTGGCGAAGTTCATCCCAATTCTGCAAAATCACCACATCTTCGTCAGGGTTGGTCACTTGCGAGTCATCCCATTCAGGGACATGAGGGGCCTGATAGGTTCCCTGATACTGTGCTTTGATATGCGCTGATGCACTCATGCCATAGACGAAACATTCCAGTAAGGAATTACTCGCCATACGGTTTGCACCATGTAGGCCGGTATATGAGGTTTCCCCAATGGCATATAGGCCTGGAATATCGGTTTGACTATTTTCATCGACCACAACGCCACCACAGGTGTAGTGCGCAGCAGGAACCACCGGAATCATTTCTTTGGTGATATCAATGCCGAGTTCCATTAAGCGTGCGTACAATGTTGGAAAATGTTCTTGGACAAACTCCGTAGGTTTATGGGTGATATCAAGCCAAACATGACGGATTCCTAGACGTTTGATTTCATAATCAATAGCGCGCGCTACGATATCGCGTGGTGCTAATTCGGCACGCTCATCAAAGCGCAGCATAAAGCGTTCACCATCTGGAAGACGTAAATAGGCACCTTCGCCACGCATCGCTTCAGTAATTAAGAAAGAGCGAGCTTGAGGATGATATAAACAGGTTGGATGGAATTGGTTAAACTCCATATTGGCAACACGGCAGCCTGCACGATACGCCATGGCAATACCATCACCCGTCGCAATGTCGGGATTTGATGTATATAAATATGCCTTCATGGCACCACCACAGGCAAGGGCAGTGAACGGTGCTAAAAAGGTATGTACTTTTTCGGTTTTTTCATCTAAAGCATACAGACCGAGAGCACGGTTTTCAGCTTCAGGATTTAATTTTTGTGCGGTGATTAAATCGATTGCAATAAAATTTTCAAAAATATGAATATTGGCTTTTTCTTGCGCACGTTCAACCAATGTTGTGGAAATAGCACGACCTGTGGCATCTGCTGCATGGATAATCCGCCGGTGAGAGTGACCACCTTCACGTGTCAGATGTAACTGTTCTTGGTCGTCTAAAGTAAATTGCACACCCTGATTCAGTAGAAAATCGACAGAAGATTTACCACCTTCAACGGTTTGTTTTACCGCTGCCATTTCACATAAATGCGCACCGGCAATCATGGTGTCATTGATATGTTGTTCAATAGAATCTGTTTTATCGAGGACGGCAGCAACACCACCTTGGGCATAATATGTACTGGCATCCGTCAGCGTCGATTTAGCTAAAACAGCAATATTAAAATGATCTGGTAACGATAGGGCTAAACTTAGGCCTGCACCGCCACTTCCCACAATAATCACATCAAATTGATGTGTCGTGTTTAAATTAGACATGTCCATCAGCTAATTTTAAAAATGTCCGATCATCACAACTGTTTTTGCCTAAAAACGCAATGACTATAAATTAACTAAATAATGAAAAATATTCATAGATCTGTAATATTTAAGGAATGTTTAAGATTGTTTATCATAAATAATCATCAAACATTTTATTACGAAGCTTAGACTTGCATTGTGATAAAAACTAACGTATTTCAAATGATAAGCACAATTGAGTGAATGCTAACAATGAATAAATCGTATTTACAAAAGGGACTCTATGCAGCTGTGTTTACGGTTGCTAGCGTGCAGACTCAGGCAGCGGGTCCTGTTGATTTTTCCAATTTGGTTGAACAAGTCAGCCCAGCTGTCGTAAGCGTGAATGTGGTTAAAAAGCTTAGTCAAGAAGAGCTTTTGCAGCAACAAGTCCCAGAAATATTACGACGCTTTTTCGGTAATCAGGTCGTTATCCCGCAGCAAAAAATGCCGCAAGAAAAGACCGGTTATGGAAGCGCATTCTTTATTAGTAAAGATGGTTATCTATTAACTAATCACCATGTGGTAGAAGATGCATCGAAAGTCACCATCGTATTGAATGACCGCCGTGAAATTGATGCTACCGTTGTGGGTAGTGATGAGCGGACTGATGTGGCTTTGCTAAAGGTGAAAGGTTCAAATTTTCCAGAGCTACGCACAGGTAATGTTGACCGTTTACGTGTAGGTGAGCCAGTGTTGGCTATTGGTTCACCATTTGGTTTTGACTATTCAGCTTCGGCAGGGATTGTCAGTGCGAAAATGCGCAATATGATGGGAGAAACCTCGGTTCCATTTATTCAAACCGATGTGGCATTGAACCCCGGAAACTCAGGCGGCCCTTTATTTAACCAGTCTGGTGAAGTGGTTGGGGTGAACTCTCGTATCTTTAGTGGTACGGGTGGTTATATGGGTTTATCGTTCTCGATTCCTATTGATGTGGCGATGGATGTTGCAGACCAATTAAAGAAAAACGGCAAGGTGACACGTGCTTACTTAGGCGTTATGCTGCAAGATATCGATCGGAATCTTGCTGAATCCTATAACCTTTCAAAACCTGAGGGCTCATTGATTACTCAAGTTGCACCGAATTCACCCGCAGCAAAAGCTGGCTTTAAAGCGGGTGATGTCATTTTGAAATTTAATGGTACACCGATTTCACGTACTGGCGAACTACTGAATTATCTCAATCGTACAGGTCCTAATCAAAGTATTCAGCTTGAAGTATTACGTGATGATAAACGCCAAAACATTTCAGCAACCTTGATCACTGCACCAGATGATACGCCTGCAAAAGCTGAAATTGCACCTGTGAAAAAAGGCCCGGTGATTGGGGTGTCAATTCGTAATTTAACTGCAGATGAATTAAAGCAACTGAGTGTGAAAGGTGGTGTATTAATTCAAGATGTACGAGCTAGTGGTATTGCTGCACAAGCGCGAATTCAGCCGGGTGACGTTGTGACTCAAGTTAATAATAAAGCTGTGAATAATGCAGAAGATTTTGTGAAAGTTATTTCAGAATTGAAAAATGGCAGCATTGCACGTGTTTCTTTGATTCGTCAGGGACAGCGTGCGATTGTGGGCATGCGTATTCAGTAATGAGTTACTAAATGAAAACCACTCCAAGCGAGTGGTTTTTTAACTTTAGCGTTTTTGCAATTCACCCTTAGATAAAAATGGGTAGACTGTGGGCCACAATTTAAAATTTGCAGGACGCTATGAGCGATATCTTTGATTTAAAAATTACAGTTCAAGCTGAACATATCGACACATTAAATCATGTGAATAACGTGGTGTACGTCAGTTGGATGCAAGATGTCGCGACAGCACATATTGAAGCTTTGGGTTTAGGCTTAAAAGAATATATTGAATTGAAGCATGCTATGGTCGCTGTTGAGCATCATGTGCAATATCGTAAAGCAGCGCTCGAAGGTGAGGAGATTATTTTACGAACTTGGCTAAATGATATCAATGCATTGTATTCTTTTCGGCGGTACGTATTTTATCGCCCTAAAGACAAAGCGATATTATTTACAGGCAATACACAGTGGGCATGCATTGAAATTGCTACAGGCCGTCCAAAGCGCATGTCGCCAACATTTACCCAAGCTTATCAACCCATCGCAGATAGCATAAATCCGCTTGATTTTAGTACTTATGATTTCTGATTTTTAATTGAATCCTCATATTAAAGCGAAGACTAGTTAAGTTTTACACGCAGGAAAAGTGGTTAGCATGAAAGCAATGCATTATTTTCGATACTTTGAAAAATCCATCTGCTATAATCCTCGGCAATTTCTATTCGGCTTTTGCTATGCATAAAGAATTGCATGCATAGCGCTTTTATTTTTCCAAGGTAGCCCATGGCGCAAGCTAAAAAATCTGTTGATATAAAAAACATTCGTAACTTCTCGATCATTGCGCATATCGACCATGGTAAGTCGACGCTTGCTGACCGATTTATTCAAACTTGTGGTGGCCTGCAAGATCGTGAAATGCAGGCACAGGTTCTAGATTCTATGGAATTAGAACGTGAGCGTGGTATTACGATTAAAGCTACGTCTGTGACTTTGTATTACACTCATCCTAACGGTGAAGAATACCAGCTTAACTTTATTGACACACCTGGGCACGTTGACTTTTCTTATGAAGTTTCACGTTCACTTGCTGCATGTGAAGGCGCATTATTGGTTGTCGATGCTGCACAAGGTGTAGAAGCCCAGTCTGTTGCTAACTGCTATACAGCAATTGAACAAGGCTTAGAAGTCCTACCTGTTTTAAATAAAATCGATTTGCCGCAAGCAGAGCCAGAGCGTGTTATTCAAGAAATTGAAGACATTATTGGTATCGAAGCGACTGAAGCACCTACATGTTCAGCTAAAACCGGTCTAGGCATTGAAGGGGTGCTTGAAACACTAGTCAATGTCATTCCTGCACCCGAAGGCGATCGTAATGCACCATTACAAGCCTTAATTGTTGACTCTTGGTTCGACAACTATTTGGGCGTGGTTTCTTTAGTTCGTATTAAAGAAGGTCGTGTGCGTAAAGGCGATAAAATGTTGATGAAATCAACTGGTCAAACGCACATCATTACTTCAGTAGGTATTTTTAATCCTAAACATACAGAAACTGACATGCTCGAAGCAGGTGAAGTTGGTTTCGTGATCGCGGGTATTAAAGATATTTTTGGTGCTCCAGTTGGTGATACGATTACCTTGGCAACTACACCAGAAGTTGAAAGCTTACCGGGTTTCAAAAAAGTGAAACCACAGGTCTATGCAGGTTTATTCCCAATCGATTCAAGTGAATTTGAACCGTTCCGTGAGGCGCTGCACAAACTGCAAATTAATGACTCCGCATTATTCTTTGAACCTGAAAGTTCAGATGCACTTGGTTTTGGCTTCCGTTGTGGCTTCTTGGGTATGCTGCACATGGAAATTGTACAAGAACGTTTAGAACGTGAGTATGATCTGGACCTGATTTCTTCAGCACCAACCGTAATTTATGAAGCGGTGATGAAAAATGGTCAAACCATTTATATCGACAGTCCTTCTAAAATGCCTGATGGTTCAACAGTTGAAGACTTACGTGAGCCAATTGCTGAATGTCACATTTTAGTACCGCAAGAATACTTGGGTAATGTGATGACTTTATGTGTTGAACGTCGCGGCGTTCAAAAGAATATGAAGTTTATGGCGAACCAAGTGGCCATTACGTTTGAAATTCCAATGGCTGAAGTAGTGATGGATTTCTTTGATAAATTGAAATCATGTTCACGCGGTTTTGCATCGTTAGACTATAACTTTGTGCGTTTTGAGAGTTCATCTCTAGTTAAGGTAGATGTGTTAATCAACGGTGAAAAGGTTGATGCCTTGGCCATGATTTGCCACCGACAAGATGCTCGCCATCGTGGTATTGCACTTGTGGAAAAAATGAAAGATTTAATTCCACGTCAAATGTTCGATGTGGCTATTCAAGCAGCGATTGGTGCACAAATCATTGCACGTTCAACTGTAAAAGCGATGCGTAAAAACGTATTGGCAAAATGTTATGGTGGTGACGTGTCACGTAAGAAGAAACTTCTTGCGAAACAAAAAGAAGGTAAGAAACGTATGAAACAAGTGGGCAGCGTCGAAATCCCACAAGAAGCGTTCCTTGCTGTATTGAAAGTAGAAAGATAATAAATAGAGGTTTATGAGCTCATGGATTTTGACTTTAATTTGATCCTTGTTCCTGCCACAGTCATTTTTTTCTTAATTTGGCTGTTGGATAAGTTTGTCTGGAAGCAACGGCAGACCAAAGGTAAAGGGAATGAAAATGTCGTTATCGCATGGGCTTATGATTTCTGGCCGATTCTAGCGATAGTCTTGGTGATGCGTTCATTCTTATATGAGCCATTTAATATTCCATCTGACTCTATGGTTCCAACCTTAGAAACAGGTGATTTTATTGTGGTGAATAAATATCAGTATGGCGTACGTTTACCTATCGTCAATAAAAAAATTCTTGATGTCGGTGAACCTGAGCGTGGTGATGTCATTGTATTCCGTTATCCACCACAACCAACCATCAGCTATATTAAACGAGTGGTCGGTTTACCAGGTGATCATATTATTTACGATCATGGTCAACTGAGTGTGAATGGTCAAAAGGTGGCAAAAGTTCCTGTAGAATTTAGCCGTGAAAAAGATCAACTTGATACACCTACATCGATTTATCATAAAGAAACCATGGGTAAGCATACGTTTACCATGCGTGAGCTTGAAGGCGTCAATGTTGCGCGCCAAGCACCATTTATCAACTATGTTGAAAATGGTAAATATTCAACAGAAAATGGTTTATATTGGGAAGTTAAGGTTCCTGAAGGTCACTATTTCGCGATGGGGGATAATCGCGATCAAAGTGCGGACAGTCGTTTTTGGGGCTTTGTGCCTGAAGAAAACCTCACTGGACGTGCTTTTTACAAGTGGATGCATAAGGAACCTGGTTTAAAACTGCCTTCATTTAGTCGTAATGGCAGTATTGATTAGTCTTACATCAGGAAAATAAAATGAGACATCAACGGGGAACGTCTTATATTGCAATTTTAATTGCTGTGATTGGTTTTGCTTTTTTAGCTAAAGCTTTAATTGCGGTTTGGGGACCGTATGTTGACGATCGTCTCGTCAACAATGAAATTGAAGAATTGATGAAGAGCAGTCCTAAAAATATTGCTCCGAGTAAGTTTGAGTCACAAATGTCACAGCGTTTAGATATGAATGGTGTACGTGATTTAAATTTTAAAGATATTGCTCAAGTCACTAATGTAGATGGTCTACAAGTGAAAACAGATTATGAAATAAGAAAACCTTTCTTATTGAATATTGATATTGTGTTGAAGTTCGAGAAAAGTTTTGATCAAAGCTCAGTCCAAGCTAAATGAAGCTCGTTTAGCAAGTCGTATCGGTTATCAGTTTAAACAACCTGAATTGTTACAACTGGCCTTGACCCACCGATCGGTGAGCCATAAATACAATTATGAACGCCTAGAATATCTGGGCGATTCATTATTGGGTATGATAATCGCCAATTATCTGTACCATGCCTACCCGCATGAAAATGAAGGGCGTCTAACGCGTATGCGTGCGACACTGGTTCGTCAGGAAGCGCTAGGAAAAATTGCCAATGACTTAAAACTCAGTCAAGAATTAATCTTGAGTACAGGTGAGTTGAAATCTGGCGGTCATCATCGTGAGTCTATACTTGCGGATACCGTTGAATCGATCATTGGTGCAATCTATGTCGATTGTCAGGATTTAAAAATTCTGGAACCGATTGTTCTTAAATGGTATGTGCCATATTTAGATCATATTGAACCAACTGATCAACTGAAAGATCCTAAATCACGTTTGCAAGAGTATTTACAAGCACGTAAAAAACCTCTCCCGGTTTACGAGGTTGTAGATATTCAGGGTGATGCTCCGAACCAACATTTTAAAGTTGAATGTACAGTCGAAGGGCTCCCTGTTAAATACGGTGAAGGTTCAAGCCGTCGCTTTGCTGAACAAGCTGTAGCGGCAGAAATCTTAGAAATTTTGGAGAAAAAGTCTTAATGACTACTCATTCCGATCACGTAGATGCTGATCACGAGTCGCAAGGCGACAGTAACGATTTAATTAGTCAGTTTTTTAGTGCACAAGGCACTGAAATCCCTGCCGATTTTAAAAGTGGTTTTGTGGCGATTGTTGGTCGTCCAAACGTGGGTAAATCAACGTTGATGAACCATATTTTGGGTCAAAAACTTTCAATTACGTCTCGTAAACCACAAACGACGCGTCATAAAATTGTGGGTATTGACTCACGTGAAAAGTCTCAAGCGGTATTTGTTGATACGCCTGGGATGCACAAAAAAGAAGTTCGTGCCATCAATAAAATGATGAACCGTGCGGCGCATTCTGCACTTCGTGATGTGAACTTGGTTTTGTTTGTGATTGATGCAGACAAATGGACACAGAATGATGATTTAGTGTTAGAGAAGCTAAAAAATGCCGATATGCCAGTTATTCTTGTGATCAATAAAATTGATACGCTAGAAAACAAAAACCATGCATTACCCTTGATACAAGAACGTGCGAAATTAATGAATTTTGCAGAAATTGTTCCTGTATCAGCGTTACGCGGTGCAAATTTGGATCATTTGCGCAGTACGATTGAGAAATATCTGCCGTTCCAACCACCACTGTATTCACTTGAGCAATTGACTGATCGTTCAGAGCGTTTCCTTGCATCTGAAATTATCCGTGAAAAAATCATGCGTCAATTGGGTGAAGAGCTGCCTTATGATTTAACCGTTCAAATTGAGTCGTTTAAAACAGAAGAAGCAACAATTAATCCAAAAACAGGTCGTCCTAAAGCGGCGTGTACCTATATTGATGCGACGATTTTTGTCGATCGCTCTGGCCAAAAAGCCATTGTTATTGGTGAGAAAGGTGCCAAACTGAAGAAAATCGGTATGGATGCACGTGTGGATATGGAAAAAATGTTCGAGCAAAAAATCATGCTGACACTTTGGGTGAAAGTCAAAGGTGGTTGGTCTGATGATGAACGTGCATTGAAAAGCTTGGGTTATAGCGATATTTAATTGCTAGACATTTAAAACTTTGAGGGAAGAGTAATGATGAAAGTATTAGCTGTAGTGGCATGTGTTTTGTTTCTACAAGGGTGTATTCATAAAATCGTTACTGTTCCTGTCAAAGTGGCTTATAAAACCACAAAAGGCGTGGTCAAAGGGACCGCTGCAGTTGTAGGTGCAGTCATTCCAGATGGGGGTGATGATGAAGAAGACGAAAAGAAAAAGAAAGACAAGGATTAATATCTTAAATCATGCGTAATGAGATACTGCATGGTTATTTAATTCACCATCGTAAATATCGTGAAAAAAGTCATATCGTGCACTTGTTTACGCAGGAGCATGGCCGAGTTGATGGTATTCTCAGGCAAACACCTCCGCCTCAGTATCAACCGATCTGCTTGCAAGCCTCCGGCAAGTCTGAGCTTAAAAATTTCAGTAAACTTGAAATTGTAAATCAACCCATATTCTTTTATGGGGATGCTTTTTTTTCAGGTTTTTATTTGAATGAAGTCTTATTGAGGTTATGTCCCTTAGAGGTCGAGATGCCAGAGACATTTGCTCAATATGCGCATACCTTAGAACAACTCCAATGCATGTCTGCGCAAGAAAATCCTGACCTGTTTTTGCGACAAATCCTTAGACAGTTTGAGCATGAGCTACTTGAAGAGTTGGGTTATGCGCTGGATTATTCAACTGATGCAAATCAACAGCAAATTCAGCTTCATGAAAATTATCAATTTCATTTAAATGAAGGTTTTCAACCTGTCATTAAAGCCTCACGCGCAACATTGTCAGGTCAACATATTTTAAGTATGTGTGATTATGAAAAAGGTGGGGAATTTAATTCTGAACAGTTACAATTACTGTCTAAGTTGTACCGACAAATGATTACTTCCTTGCTTGGCGATCGTCCATTAAAAAGTCGTCAATTGTGGATACAGAATTCTCAAACTCAACGTCATTAGGAAAGAATTATGGCAGCTTTGCTTGGTGTAAATATTGACCATGTGGCAACACTACGAAATGCACGTGGGACAACTTATCCAGATCCTGTGAATGCCGCAATTATTTGTGAGCAAGCGGGGGCGGAAGGGATTACGCTACATTTACGTGAAGATCGTCGCCATATTAAAGATGATGATGTTCGTCGTATGCGTTCTGTATTAAAAACCCATATGAATCTTGAAATGGCAGTGACCAATGAAATGGTTGAATTTGCCAAAGAGATTCAGCCGCATCATGTATGCTTTGTTCCTGAAAAGCGTGAAGAAGTCACGACTGAAGGCGGTCTAGATGTTGTTGGGCATTTTGAAGATGTAAAAAATGCGACTCAAGCACTCGCAGCGATTGGTTGCGAAGTTTCATTATTTATTGATGCTGACTTTGCTCAAATTGATGCGGCGATTGCCTGTGGCGCGCCAACGATTGAGTTGCATACAGGTGCATATGCAGATGCTGAAACACCTGAAGCGCAGAAAGCAGAGCTGGAGCGTATCATTCAAGGTGCTGAATATGCGGCATCTAAAGGATTGATTGTGAATGCTGGTCATGGCTTAAATATTGAAAATGTCACTCCAATTGCGCGCATTGCGCAAATTCATGAATTGAATATTGGTCACTCGATTATTGCTGATGCTCTATTTATTGGATTGGCACAGTCTGTGAAACAAATGAAAGCTGTGATTAAAGCCGCACGTTAATTTTTTAAGTAAAGTATATGTCAAATATTGATTATGATGCCCTAATGAAGCCAGTCATTGGCTTCTTGGGGTGTGAAACACCAAAAGCATGGCTAGATGAAGCTTTAAATAATTTGGATATCCTAATGCAGGATCATGCCAATTGTGAAAAGAAAGCTGCAAGTACAGCAATGAATTTGATGTTTCGTTATAGTTTTTTCTCTGATTTACAAATCAAACTAGCACAGCTAGTTCGTGAAGAAATGCTGCACTATGAGCAAGTGCTGGAACTGATGGCAAAACGTGGTCAGGAATGGACTGCAATCAGTGCTGGTCGGTATGCAGGTGGTCTACGCAAAGAAGTACGGACTTATGAGCCAGAAGCGTTAATTGATATCTTGGTGATTGGTGCATTCGTTGAGGCACGGTCATGCGAGCGTTTCTATGCGCTTGCACCACATGTGGATGAAGAGTTGGGGCGTTACTACCGCTATTTGCTAAAGTCTGAATCACGCCATTATGAGGACTATTTAGCATTAGCTATGGACGTAGCGACGACCAATAAGCTAAAGAACCCGAAAGAAGATATTCAGATGCGTATTGAGCATATTCGTGAAGTTGAAAAAAATCTGATTAGCAGCCCAGATGAATTATTTCGCTTTCATAGTGGTGTGCCCGTTAAAGCAGCCTGATAAAAGAGTCCTCCAGAATGGGGGATTTTTTATGCATATAAATCAAGTGATAATAAGAATTATTTACAATATGCTTGGGTGAATCTAAAATGAAACGATCTCTATGAATCAAACAATTTAAGCTCTCTTATTCAATATGAAATTACAATTCACTTTACTCTGTTTCGCTTTGTGTGCGGTTGGTCAGGCTGAAGCGCATTATCCTTATGTTGCGCCTCTAAACTATCAAACATTTAATAATCACAGTGCCATTCTTTCAGGTTTTTATGACAATCCATTTGTTTCTGAAATAGCTATTAAAAACTTTAATTTCCATGTGCATACACCGTCAGGTGATAAGCTACATTTAACGGAAACTGATTGGGCAAAAACGCAAACAGTCAGCAGCTATAGTTTAGAAAATAAGCAAGATGGCACGTATCGTATTCGCGGTGAAAAGCAGGGAAGTACAGCGCGTTTTGCTTATGATCAAAAGCAGTGGAAAGCGTTAATCAATGGTGTGCGTGATCCTCAAAAAACTGCGAATGCAAATGTCATTTATACAGCCGAGTTGACTAAAAAGTCGCAAATCAAAAGTATTCAAACGCAGGAAATCATTGAAACTTTTGTATCACGCCGTGCAACCTCTACACATGTGGTGAATCATTTACATGATGGCTTTGATGTGCAATTTAAAACCCATCCAAATG
Source organism: Acinetobacter sp. YH12152 (assembly GCF_013418285.1). Lineage (NCBI taxonomy): Bacteria > Pseudomonadati > Pseudomonadota > Gammaproteobacteria > Moraxellales > Moraxellaceae > Acinetobacter > Acinetobacter sp. YH12152. The sequence continues at coordinate 7,527 of NZ_VPCH01000046.1, read as the reverse complement.
CTATAAAGCATAATGAGCCTGTGCAACTGAAAGTGCTAGATCAGAAAAAAGCGGTTGCGGGTTTACAGGTTGAAATTTTGCAGCAAACCACGGATTACAGCCGTGAAGGAAAAGTTTATAAAACGCTTAAAACTGATCAAGATGGAAATTTGAATTTTAACCTATCAGATCGTGGTCAGTATTTGCTGAAAATGGATTATCAACAGCCTTTTGAAATGAAGGAACACGCATTAAAACGATATAAATATACTTTGAGTTTTAATGTGATTTAAAGAGAAAAAGCTCTGCGATTTGCGGAGCTTTTTTATGAAAATGATTTAGCTATCTTTAGGTTCAAGATAAAACATCGATAAACCTATCAATAAAATTAAACTGGTTTGAGTGAAAAAGTGTTTATTAAAACCACCATAATATTGCTGCGAATAGCCTGCAATCAGTAAACAACCCGTTAAATAAAGCAATCGATAATATCGGCTCTCAAAACAATAACAGACACTTGCAAAACATAAAATCAGGCAGCCAATCACCATATAATGGATATCCCAAATGATGGTGTTGATTGCAAATAAAAGTGCTGAAAGTGCGCCGATAGATAAATTACGCAGGCTTTCAAACCCTTGAAAAATGTGCATCAAAGCTAATATGAAGAATGGCAATAGAGCAAGTGCATATTTTATTCTTATACTGTTTTGCGTCATGAGCATAAAATTTTGCTGTTTCTCAACAATGGGGCTAGTACTGATGCTTAGCCTAAGCCATTGCAGGGTTAAGTGTTCAGGGATGTTGGCTTTAACTAAAAATTTGAGACTGGCTTGCGGTGGAATAATATAATTTTCTTGGAATTCATGGCCATAAAACATCCATGACTTATTGGTCTCTAGTGTGTGATATTGCGTATTTTTTTGAGTTGAGATGTTAAAAAGTTGTCCAGTTGCATTTAACCCAGCTTTCATACATGGTGTTTCTTTCTCGTGAACAATACATAACGGCAGTACCGAAATTTCAAGATCTTTTCGAGTTTGTTGCTGACCTGCAAAATCGATATGAACATATAACTGATCAGATTGGTTTTGCAGCGTAATCGGTGTGCTTGACCAATATAGTCCTTCTGTCATCTCGTTCAATACAGATTCAGATATTTCGGGAATAGTATTGTGATTTTGAAACTGCTGAGGTGGAATCAACCATTGTAGCTTGCTGTCAAGAAGGGTGTTCGATTCACTATTATATAAATTGGGTGGTGTTTTGAAATGTTGCTCAATTTCACTTTCGGGTGTGCAGCTCACCAAATAAATTGCAAATGGGCTGATAAAAATTAAAAGAAAAATGAATGCAGTGAGATAGTGTTTTAAGGCAGTTTTATTTGATTCAGCATCAACTTGAATGAACATTTTTTTATTTTAATGACAATGACTTATAGATTATATGTAAATCATAGTCATTAAAAAAGCCCATTTAAATAAATGGGCTTTAGAATTTGGCTCTCCAACCTGGGCTCGAACCAGGGACCTGCGGATTAACAGTCCGTCGCTCTACCGACTGAGCTATTGGAGAATCTGAATGCGATTATAAGCAGATTTTGAAGAGGGTCAAGCTAAAAATACCAATATGAGGAGAAATGCGTGATAGATGTTTTTTATTTGAACAAAAAGAAGGATTTTTTAGAAAAAATGAATCTTAGGCTTGCAAAGAAAAAATTCAATTGATAGTCTGAATGCAACAACAGAGCGTTTAAACAGATGTTTAAACAGTGTGGATTTAAACCCAACTTGCCAGCACTAAAATGGCTAAACAGGAGAAAGCGAATGAATACGCTGACTATTTCTCAGATTTTTTCAAATTTTTCTTTTTACCAAGAAAACTATCTTTCCATTATCAGTAACCAAGAGCAATATCAAACACCTGTCGAAGGTGCATACGTTGACGTTTGGCCTTTGGGTCGACGTGACTTGGCATTGGGTGATTTATTACAACTGTGGTTTAGTGAAAAATGGTTGATCAACACGCCATGTCATTTACGTTTTGAACATCAAGATGATGGCCGTCGTGTGCCTTTGCAACGCAAGCAAGATTTGTATTTATACCAATTGGCCGGTAATGCGTTATCAGGCTCAAATCGTTCTAAAGTATGGTCTATTTCAGAACAACAAGAACTTCGTGTTGAGTTAGATAGTGCTTTAAAATATTACTGCTTCCAAAAGGGCAGTAATCGCATTGATCTAAGCGAAGGCCAATTAATTCGCGCCTTACATTCAGCAATTTAAGTTTGAATCATCATCTGCTCGCATTGAATTGCGAGCAGAAAAATAAAATATTAAGGACGTATAATCATGCAGGTTGCAGTTGCATGTGCATAAAGTTTGCCATTGTCATCAATAATTTTCCCTTCAGAAATCCCTAAATTTGTACTGATATTAATGACTGTTCCTATCGCTGTAAGTTCAACATCCTTTGGGATTGGGCGACACATTTTTATATTTAAGTCGATGGTGCCATAACCTACACCTGCCTCTAATAGCGTGTGAATGGCACAACCTGTCACCGAGTCGAGTACCGTAGCAGCAAAGCCACCATGCACGCCGCCTAGCGGATTTATGTGTCGTGCATCTGCTTTAGCCTTAAAGCTAATACTGCCCTCAGATACTTCATAAGGCTGCATAGGAATAGTTTCGCTAATACTTGCTGGAGGAATTTGGCCTTGCATCATTGCCTTTAAAATTTCTAGTCCAGTCATTTCTTTGATGTTCATTGGTAGATCTCTGGATAGGTTGGTTTTGTGGTTGTTCTGGGTTCTAAAATGAAACTTATTTAAATAACATAGCTGAAAATGTAAAAAGAATGCAAACCAAGGATTTGAATATGAAGGTTAGTTTTAGGTTTTATCGTTTGGTTTTTTAATATTTAAGTCGATTTGAAGGAAGTCAAATGGGCTGGATGAGCTTTGTTATTTAGTTTGAACCGCGAAAAAAATTGATCAAAAGCGTGTTGAAGTGAAGAGTATTAATTTATTCTTTTGATGAGTATAAAAAACCCGCGATATTCGCGGGTTTTTTTTGATCTTTAGATCAAATTATTTTTCAGCAGCAATTGAAGCAATCGCAGCGTCTACGCCTTCGATTGAGTCAGCAGCTTTCTTAATACGTGCAAGCGCATCTACAAGAACTTCGTCTGCAGTTGCATAAGAAATACGCATATAACCACCTAGACCGAACGCATCACCAGGAACTACTGCAACACCAGTTTCTTCCAATAACCATGCAGAGAATTCTGTGCAAGATTTTAAACCTTTTGCACGAATCAATGGACGGATGTTTGCGTATGCATAGAATGCACCATCAGCAGGAAGGCAAGTAATACCGTTGATGTCGTTCAAGCCTTTCACAACTAGGTCGTGACGGCGTTTGAATGCTTCAATCATTGGCTCAAGGACGTCTTGAGGGCCATTCAATGCAGCTTCAGCAGCAACTTGTGAAATAGAAGTTGGGTTTGAAGTTGATTGAGATTGGATTTTTTTCATCGCACCAATAAGTTTAGCAGGGCCCGCTGCGTAGCCAATACGCCAGCCAGTCATTGCATAAGCTTTAGATACACCGTTAAGAACGATTACGCGATCGTAAAGGTCTGGTGCAACTGTTGCGATGTTGTAGAATTCGTCGTCCCAACGGATTGGTTCGTACATATCATCAGAAGCAACTAAAACTTCTGGGTATTTACGTAGAACGTCAGCTAAAGCAAGTAATTCTTCTTTAGTGTAGATCATACCTGTTGGGTTAGAAGGGCTGTTTAGAACCACTAAACGAGTTTTGTCAGTGATTGCAGCTTCTAATTGAGCAGGCGTAATTTTGAAACGTTGGTCTTCACCACATTTCACGATTACAGGAGTACCTTCAGCAATGATCACCATGTCTGGGTAGCTTACCCAGTAAGGAGCAGGGATAATTACTTCGTCACCTTTATTTAACAAAGCAAGTGCCAAGTTAAAGAAAGATTGTTTACCACCACAAGAAACCAAGATTTGGTTTGCAGCGTAATCAAGGTTATTGTCGCGTTTTAATTTAGCAATAATTGCTTTTTTAAGACCTGGAGTACCGTCAACAGCTGTATATTTAGTGAAGCCATTGTTGATAGCAGCAATTGCAGCATCTTTGATGTGTTGTGGGGTATCGAAATCCGGTTCACCTGCGCCTAAACCAATTACGTTTTTACCAGCAGCTTTTAATTCAGCAGCTTTGTTAGTAACAGCAAGTGTAGGGGACGGTTTGATGCTATTTACACGATCAGACAGACGTACGTCCACGGCAGTATTCCTTCTTATAGGGATTAAAAAATAAAAAGCACACTATCTTAGCTTAAATGCACAGTAATGGGGAGTGGCAAAATCAACAATGTGCAAAAAAGTGTGATATTCCATCCTAACCCTATAATTGAGAAAATTTACATTGAGTTACTTAAATTTTTAATCAAATTTTATGGAAAAATCTTAAAGTCACGGATAAAAAAAGGCATAAAAAAGGCCACAATATGTGTGACCTTTTTAATTAAATTTTATACTTCAAATACTTTGCTTATTGAACAAAACGCGATAAATCTTCTTCAGGGCGAGCAGTTAGCACTTCTACACCATTTTTTGTTACAAGTAGCGTATGTTCGTACTGTGCAGACAAGCTATGATCTTTAGTAACGACAGTCCATTTGTCGCCAAGAAGTTTGGTTTTCCAGTCACCACCGTTCACCATTGGTTCGATGGTAAAGGTCATGCCTTCTTCTAAGATCATGCCTGTATTGGGTTGACCGTAGTGTAAAACTTGTGGTTCGTCGTGGAAAACAGTACCGATACCATGACCACAATATTCACGTACAACGCCAAAACGTTCTGATTCCACATATTGTTGAATAGCATTACCAATATCACCCATGGTTGCGCCTGGTTTTACCACCGCCATACCACGGTACATGGCTTCTTGAGCAACTTTACATAAACGGTTCGCTAAAATAGATGTTTCACCGCCTACGATATACATCATGTTGGTATCACCGTGGTAACCATCTTTAATCACAGTGACATCGATGTTTAAGATGTCACCTTTTTTTAACTTTTTGCTTTCAGATGGAATACCGTGACACACCACATGGTTCACTGAAGTACAGATCACGTGCTGGAACGCTGGACGACCCGGCGCAGCACCATAACCTAAACAAGCAGGAATAGCTTCTTGTTTGTTGACAATATAGTCATGACAAATCGTATCAAGTTCTAGGGTAGTCACACCTGGAACAATATGCGGTTTGATCATATCCAAAACTTCTGCCGCCAGTCGACCCGCGACGCGCATTTTTTCAATTTCGTCAGGCGTTTTAATTAATCGACGTGGAGCTTCGTAAGTACTGTTCATGATCTCTAAAAACTTTTGGAAATTTGTATGTGACTATGGTATAAATAGCCGCCCATTTTATCAAATGCTTTTTCGTGAATATCTTTCACGAGCTTTGTGCGATGGGGCAATAAAATCCGCACATATATCGACACATTTCTCTGGGTGCCTTTTTAGGTGGAGAATGCGGGTATATGGAGGCCTAACCCAAACTTTAAGGTAAAGAAAATGGCAGATTACAATGTAAGCATGCGCGACCTTCTTCAAGCAGGCGCACACTTCGGTCACCAAACACGTTTTTGGAATCCAAAAATGCGCGAATACATCTTCGGCGCGCGCAACAAAATTCACATCATCAACCTTGAGCACACTGTTCCTGCGTTAAATGATGCTTTGAACTTTGCTAACAACTTGGCTAGCAAAAAGAACAAAGTTTTGTTCGTTGGTACAAAACGTGCAGCTTCTGCAATCATCCGTGAACAAGCTCAACGTGCAGGTCAACCATATGTTGATCACCGCTGGTTGGGTGGTATGTTGACTAACTGGAAAACTCTTCGCCAGTCAATCAACCGTCTAAAAGACCTTCAAACTCAATCTACTGACGGTACTTTCGCTAAACTTACTAAACGTGAAGCTTTAGAACGTACTCGTGAGATGGAAAAACTTGAACGCGCTCTTGGCGGCGTTAAAAACATGGGTGGTTTACCTGACGCATTATTTGTAATCGATGTTGATCACGAAGCAATTGCAATTAAAGAAGCTAAAAACCTTGGTATTCCTGTTATCGGTATTGTTGATACAAACTCTAACCCAGACAACGTAGACTACGTTATTCCTGGTAACGACGATGCGATCCGTGCAGTTACTCTTTACGCTTCTGCTATGGCTGATGCGATTCTTGCTGGTAAAGAATATGCTCAATCACAAGCAAATGCACAAGCTAAAGGCGAAGAAGCTCCTGCTTCTGAGGCTTAATGCGTTTGACGTAAGCTTGTCATTTTTGCGACACGTGATGGTGGCAAAGTAAGCGTCATGTATGCAGACGGCCCAAGAGACAGCTCTGGGCCGTTTCTGTTCTAAAAAAGAATTCATTTTCTACCGTATTTAGGAGATTAACATGACTGCAGTTACAGCAAGCATGGTTAAAGAATTGCGCGATCGTACTGGTCTTGCAATGATGGAATGTAAAAAAGCATTAACAGAAGCGGGCGGTGACATCGAATTAGCGATCGACAACCTTCGTAAATCTGGTCAAGCTAAAGCTGCTAAAAAAGCGGGTAACATTGCTGCTGACGGCGCGATCACTATCGCTCAAGAAGGCAATAAAGCAATCCTTGTAGAAGTTAACTGTCAAACTGACTTCGTTGCTAAAGACGAAAACTTTGCTGGTTTCTCTGCTAAAGTTGCTGCTGCTGCGCTTGCTGCTGGTGTAAATGACGTTGCTCAAATTGCTGAATTGAAACTTGAAGATGGTGCTACTGTAGAAGAAGCTCGTATCGCGCTTGTTCAAAAAATCGGTGAAAACATCCAAGTGCGTCGTGCTCAAATCGTTGAAGGCGACAACCTTGCAGTTTACAAACACGGTTTAAAAATCGGTGTTGTAGTTGCATACGCTGGTGATGCTGAAACTGGTAAAGGTTTGGCTATGCACATCGCTGCATTCAACCCAGTTGCTGTAAACGAAGCTGGCGTTTCTGCTGAACTTATCGCTAAAGAAAAAGAAATTGCTGAAGCGAAAGCAATTGAATCTGGTAAACCAGCAAACATCGTTGAAAAAATGGTAACTGGTTCAGTTCAGAAATACTTGAACGAAGTTGTTCTTGAGAACCAAATGTACGTTATCGACAACGATAAGAAAGTTGCAGAAGTTCTTAAAGCAACTGGTACTACTGTTGCTAACTTCGTACGTTTCGAAGTTGGTGAAGGTATTGAGAAAAAAGCTGAACTTTCTTTCGCTGAAGAAGTCGCTGCTGCTCAAGCTGCTGCAAAATAATCTCTGATTATTTGTAGAAAAAAGCCCTCGTTTTAGAGTAATGCCAGTCAGTTAAGAGATTGACTGGCTTTTTCTTGGGTATTTTTGAGGTTTTCCTTTTACAACCCTTGGATAACTCCTCACTCTTCTCTCAGGTATAACATACCGATTAGATTTCTCCAT
>NZ_VPCH01000045.1:0-30954 GCF_013418285.1 Acinetobacter sp. YH12152 | reverse complement strand
GAATAATTCAAGTGAATTTGTTTGAAAGAAGAACTTTAAAAGCTTTATTTTCACCCGATAAAATACCCATAAAACAAGAGGAAGCTCAAATGAGCTTCCTCTTGTGAAAAATTGTGGGACAGCAGTGAGCTTCGGCTTCCTTTTTTAATGCAGGACTAAAGCCAAATTTGAACGCTTTAGTTTTTGGGCATGACGGCCGTTCTAAACTGCAATAGGATGGAGTTCAACAAAACAACAAACTTAACCAAGGAAGAAACACATGCTGGCTTATGATGCAGACTTAGAATTATTTCGAGATAACTTTCGCCGTTTTATGGCAGAGCATGTCGCACCACATTATGAGCAATGGGAACGTGAAGGCATTATGCCGCGATCAGTATGGAATGCCTTGGGTGAAAATGGCTTTTTATGTGTCGATGTGCCTGAAGAATATGGCGGCTATGGCGTCCCAACGCATTATTCACTGATGTTAGTTGAAGAATCTGCTCGCGCAGGTTTTAGTGCATTATCGACAGGTATTTCATGCCATTCTGAAATTGCAGCGCCTTATATTTTGCACATTGGTTCAGAAGAACAAAAACAATATTGGTTACCGAAAATGGTCACAGGTGAGGTGGTCGGTGCTATTGGTATGACAGAGCCGGGAGCAGGTTCGGACTTGCAGTCTATGCGCAGTAGTGCAATTTTGCAGGGTGATCATTATCTGCTCAATGGCTCGAAAACTTTTATTTCAAATGGTCAACATGCAGACCTTGTGGTATTGGCTGCGAAAACTGATCCACAAGCACGTGCCAAAGGTGTGTCATTACTTTTAGTCGATACACATTTGGATGGATTTAAGAAAGGTACCAACCTCGACAAAATTGGTCTGCATGCGCAAGACACTTCAGAGTTGTTTTATGACAACGTCAAAGTGCCAAAAGAGCAACTTTTGGGTCAAGCTGGACAAGGCTTTGCTTACTTGATGCAAGAGTTACCGCGTGAACGTACCGCAATTGCCTCGACTGCAATTGGTGCGATTCGCGGTTCCATTGATGTGGCAACGCAGTATGTTAAAGAGCGACAAGCGTTCGGACAGGCGATCGGACAGTTCCAAAATACTCGTTTTGTCTTGGCACAGGCTAAGATTGACGAATTGGCTACAGCGGCATTTTATAATCAAAATGTTGAACTTTATATGCAAGGCAAACTTGATGTTGAAACTGCAGCAGCACTCAAGAGCTTTTCTACCGATATGCAAATGAAAGTGGCCCATAATCTACTTCAATTATTTGGTGGCTATGGTTATATGACCGAATATCCAATTTCACGTTTCTTTGTCGATGCACGTATTCAGCAAATCTACGGTGGCACCAATGAAATTATGAAAGAAATCGTGGCACGAAGTATTTTAGGTCGATAAACAATTTATCAGGCTGAAATTAAAATAGCGAAGTGAAGACTTCGCTATTTTTTTTAGGATGTATTTCTATAGAGACGATGTATTTCTATAGATTTGCTTATTTGAATTAGATTGTGTGTTTAATTTTGCGTGAATATTTTGAAACCTATGATAATGACGGTTGCCCCAAAACTTGCAAACAGACTTCAATAAATTCAGGTGTATCTAAAGTACTGCGAGACGATATATATAGGTTATTATCATTCACAACCGATTGATCCGACACCACCACACCTGCGTTTAACAAAGCGGATTTAAGTGTTTCAGATTGGGCGAAATGGCGACCTTGTATGACACCAGCTTCTAGTAACAACTGTGGACCATGGCAACTGCTCAAGATCGGCTTTTGGCTATCTGCAAAATTACGTACAAAATAGATAAAACGGTCATCTAAAGCGAGTTTCTCTGGGGAATAACCGCCGGGAATAAATAAGGCATCAAAATCATGCACAGAGGCATCGTCGATACTTTGGTCAATGGTGATCTGGGAACGGCGTTTAATGCCGTAAACGATTTTTCCAACCTGATCTTCGATATTGATAATGCTGTGCCGAGCGGCTCGAAAGGCCTCCACAGGCTCAAGATACTCAATATCTTCAAAATCGTAGGTCACTAACACTGCAATTTTCTTGTGCATACTTGTACCTATGGGGCTGTTATTTTTTTTCTGATATTTAGACTACAAAGCAATGATAAGAATTACCTGTGTCTTTTGTAATAAATGCGTCAATGACTGTAAACACTAGATGAAAGTGCCTATTAAGTCACTGAAAAAACGATCAATGACCAAGTGTTTATATAGATCATCTTTAAGTTTCAAATTATTTCTATGCCATGAAAACCAAGTTTTGAAATTTTTATTTTGCTTCAAGTATTGAGAGCAAAATTTAAAACTGAAATGACCAATGAAACAAATTGATTGATGGGCTTATACAAGGAGATGGATCTGAGGCAAATTTGGAGGAAAAGAGAAGGGCTATTTATTGTGCTGCTCAAGATGAATGATCAATAAAGCCGTCAAAAGGTAAGATTTGCCTTAATTATGGCTTTACCTATCAGTTTGGCTGTTTTGGCTCTTAAGTTAAGCTGATGAAGCTTTAATCAACTGTATGTTTTTAAGGCTGAAACCATCAAAGTCGTATTGCGCAACATTTGAAAGCTAACTATTGTTATACTGTTTGCAAAATTTTTTTGAAGGGCGACATAACAATGATCAACGATGATCAAAACACTCCGACTTCTCTGGACTTAGCTCAAATTCGTGAAGATATCGACTCTGTTGATATGCAGATTCAACAACTTATCAACCGTCGTGCGAAACTAGCTGAAGCTGTGGCAAAAGCAAAATTTGCTGCAGAAGAGAATCCATTGTTTTATCGTCCTGAACGTGAAGCGCAAGTTTTACGTAAAGTTATGGATCGTAACGAAGGCCCATTGTCTGATGTGACAATGGCACGTTTATTCCGTGAGATCATGTCGGCTTGTTTAGCTCTTGAAGCACCGCAAAGTATTGCGTTCTTAGGTCCAGTTGGGACATATACACATTCGGCGGTGTTGAAACACTTTGGTCAAGACGCTGTTGTTCGCCCTCTTCCAACGATTGATGAAGTATTCCGCGAAGTAGAAGCAGGCAGTGCGCACTATGGTCTTGTGCCTGTAGAGAACTCATCTGAAGGGGTAGTGAACCACACCCTAGATTGCTTCAAATCTTCACATCTGAATGTTATTGGTGAAGTGGAGCTGCGTATTCATCACCAGTTCCTAGTGTCTGAAAACACACGTAAAGACAGCATTAAACAAATTTATGCTCATCAACAAACTTTGGCGCAATGCCGTGGTTGGTTAGATGCACATTATCCGGGTGTAGAACGTGTTGCACTCAGTTCAAATGCAGAAGCTGCACGCCGTATTCGCAATGAATGGCACTCAGCAGCAATTGCTTCTGAAGTCGCTGCAAACATTTACAACCTTGAAATTTTGCATAGCAATATTGAAGACAATCCTGAAAATACTACTCGTTTCTTGGTGATTGGTCGTGAGAAAGTACCGCAATCGGGCAATGATAAAACTTCATTGTTGATTTCTGCGCATGACCGTGCAGGGGCATTACTTGAAATTCTTGCACCGTTTGCCAAGCATAATATTAGCTTAACAAGTATCGAAACACGTCCTGCATTACCCGAAAAATGGGCTTATGTATTCTTTGTGGACTTGGAAGGTCATGTTGAGCAAGAAAACGTGAAAGCGGCAATTGAAGAAATTCGTCCGTTAGTAAAAGAAATTCGTGTATTGGGTTCATATCCGATTGCTGTTCTTTAAGATCACAACTGTGATCAATTCCATCAGGAGTTGATCACCTTCATCATTTGAAAAAACTGGAAGTGTAAAATGACGTTTGTCCCAGCCAATGAAGGCATTGCAAAGCTAAAGCCTTACCAACCAGGTAAACCAATTAGTGAACTTGAGCGTGAGTTGGGTATTACAGATATCGTAAAACTCGCATCAAATGAAAACCCATTGGGTTGTTCTGACAAAGTGAAAGAAGCGGTTGCTGCTGAACTTGCAGAAATTGGTCGATATCCTGATGGTGGCGGTTTTATTTTGAAAGACCAAGTTGAAAAACAATTTGGTATTGCACATGACCGCATTACGTTGGGTAATGGTTCAAACGATCTTCTAGAAATTTTCGCTCGTGCTTTTGTTTCAGAGCAAGACTCTGTGGTGTATAGCCAACACGCATTTGCTGTGTATGGTCTGGTGACACAAGCCATTAATGCTGAAGCGATTGAAGTGCCTGCAAAAGGTTTTTCACATGACCTAGATGCAATGGCTGCGGCAATTAAAGACAATACTAAATTGATTTTTATTGCGAACCCAAATAATCCAACAGGTACATGGTTTGAAGAAGCTGAATTTGAAGCGTTCATGCAAAAAGTACCTGCAAATGTGATTGTGGTTTTAGATGAAGCTTATGTGGAATATTTCCCAGAAAACTTCAACAGCTTGAAATTCTTAGATCAATACGCAAACTTAATTGTGAGCCGTACCATGTCAAAATGTTATGGCTTGGCTGCGTTACGTGTTGGTTTTGCCTTGGCTTCAGTTGAAGTGACGGATTTCCTCAATCGTATTCGTCAACCCTTTAACGTAAACCATCTTGCGATGGTGGCTGCAGTTGCTGCACTTAAAGATGAAGCATTTATTGAAAAATCACGCGTAGTGAACAAAGCGGGTATGGCTCAACTTGAGTCAGGCTTTGATGCTTTAGGTTTAGCGTATGTGCCTTCACGTGCGAACTTCATTTTAGTAAATGTAAAAGCAGATCCTGCACAGACGTTCAATGCTTTATTAAAAGAAGGTGTGATTGTTCGTCCAGTTGGTATCCCCGAGCATTTACGTGTATCAATTGGGACTGAAGCTGAAAATGCTAAATTCTTGGCGGCATTGGCTAAAGTTTTGGGCTTAGAGGTTAAAGCTTAAGTCATGTCTGTGCCACTATTTGAAAAAGTTGCTTTTATTGGGCTTGGGCTGATTGGCTCAAGCCTAGCTCGCGTCATGATTGCTGAAGGTTTAACTAAGGAAATTGTAGCGTCTACGCGTTCACAAAAAACTTTAGAAGATGCAAAAGCTTTAGGGCTTATTCAGCAGGGTTATAGCGATCCTGCTGAAGCGGTCAGAGGTGCAGATCTCGTTGTCTTGGCTTTGCCTGTACGTGCGACACAAAAAGTCCTTGAAGCGATCAAGCCTTATCTAACCGAACAGACGATTATTACCGATGTTGGGAGTACCAAGGGCAATGTCGTTGATGCAGCGAAAGCAGTCTATGGTGAGCAATTACCTGCTGGTTTTGTACCGGGGCATCCGATTGCTGGGGCTGAACTAACAGGTGTGCATGCAGGTAAGGTAGATTTATTTGCTAATCACAAAGTGATTTTGACACCTTTACCTAGCAGTGCAGATTGGGCTGTAGAGAAACTGATTCAATTGTGGCAAGCTGCCAAAGCGGAAGTAATTTGCATGGATGTGGAAAAACACGATGAAGTGTTGGCCCATACCAGTCATCTTCCGCATTTGATGGCATTTAACTTGGTTGAGCAACTTGCGAACCGAGAAGACAATTTAGATATATTCCGTTATGCCGCTGGCGGTTTTCGTGATTTCTCACGCATTGCTGCAAGCGACCCACATATGTGGCATGACATCTTTTTTGCCAATAAAAAGGCAATTTTAAATGCGGTAGATGGCTTTGAAAAACAATTAGCTATTCTTCGTAAACTGATTGAAGATGAAAATTCACAAGCGTTGATGGGACTGTTGGGGCATGCACAAGCGGCACGTCAACATTTCAATCACATGCTCGCAAAGAAACCACTGATGGAGAAAAATAAAGTGACGACACAGCAATTCAAAATTTTACCGGGTCCAAAGCAATTCCAAGGTAAATTTACTGTGCCAGGTGATAAATCTGTGTCACATCGCTCTATCATGTTTGGTGCTATTGCAGAAGGCACAACGCATGTCACTGGTTTCCTTGAAGGTGAAGATGCCTTGGCAACCCTCCAAGCATTCCGTGATATGGGAGTGAGTATTGAAGGCCCTAAAAATGGCGAAGTCACCATTCATGGTGTAGGCATGCATGGTTTAAAAGCACCTGCAGGCGCTTTGTATATGGGTAACTCAGGCACTTCAATGCGTTTGCTTTCAGGCATGTTGTCGGCACAGAAGTTTGATTCGGTGATGACGGGTGATGCGTCATTATCAAAACGTCCAATGGAACGTATTGCCAAACCATTACGTGAAATGGGTGCGCAAATTCAAACTACAGGTGAGCGTGGTACGCCGCCCGTGTCTATTTCCGGAAGTCAAAACCTGAAAGGTATTCATTACGACTTACCAATGGCATCTGCACAAGTAAAATCCGGTATTTTGTTGGCTGGTCTTTGGGCGGAAGGTGAAACTGTTGTCACTGAGCCGGAACCGACACGTGACCATTCAGAGCGTATGCTTCGTGCATTTGGTTATGACGTGAAAACAGAAGGCAACCGCATTTCACTTCAAGGTGGTGGCAAGTTAGTCGGTACAGACATTCAAGTACCCTCTGACATTTCATCTGCAGCATTCTTTATGGTGGGTGCAGCGATTACTGAAGGTTCAGATGTCACACTTGAAGCGGTCGGCATTAATCCAACACGTACAGGTGTGATCGAAATTTTAAAACAGATGGGTGCTGACCTGACTGTTGAAAATGAACGTATCGCTGGCGGTGAGCCGATTGCAGATATTCGTATTCGTGGTTCACGTACACTCAAAGGCATTCATATGCCAGAAGATCAAGTGCCATTGGCGATTGATGAATTCCCAGCGTTATTTATTGCTGCTGCATGTGCAGAGGGTCAAACCATTTTGACTGGTGCAGCTGAACTTCGAGTGAAAGAGTCGGATCGTATTCAAGTGATGGCAGATGGCCTAAAAATTATGGGTATCGATTGTACGCCAACCGAGGACGGCATTATCATTGAAGGTCAAGGCAAAGCGGGTGAGTGGGGTGCAATCTTCACAGGTGGTCAAATCGAATCACATCATGACCACCGTATTGCAATGAGCTTCTCAATGGCAGGTTTACGTACTTCGGGTGAAATTAATATCGTGGGTACAGAAACTGTTGCGACCAGCTTCCCGACATTTACAGAGCTAGCGACTCAAGCCGGTTTAACGATTGTGGTAAGTGAATAAATAATTCACTAAATTTGTATATTTATTCAACAACAGCCAAGCAAATGCTTGGCTGTTTGGTTTTAATTGCTTATGCTAAAACCATACAACAAGAATGTCTTTGGATAGATACATGAGAAAACTACAATTCACCGCCCATAGCGATTCAAATCGAGTTGAAAGCAGTGCTGATACGCAAACTCAGGTTGCTGAATTATTGGCAAATAAATTAGAGCATTATGGCTTTCAAACGTTATCGCAAAGTGGTGATCAGATTGCAGTCAGTGTCGATCAACATGAATTGCCACTTTCAGTGACATGTCAGGGGCAGGATGAATCAGGTCGTCTAGTCTGTGAAATTACCTCTTATCCAGATGAAGACCAAGATTGGTTAGATCGTATTACTGAGCAAAGTTTGTTGAATCAATTGGCTCAAGCGGTCGAAAACAGTTTAAAAGAAGAAGACTCGTATAGTGAGTTTCAATGGAAACAAATGACGAAATGAACTGAAAAATTGAATTAAAAATCATCTATAAAAAAGCAGCATAGTGCTGCTTTTTTATTTTTTAACAGAATGTATTGAACAAGGTTATAGACATTCAATATTGATTGGATTAATGGTTCGATTGCTCTTTTTCACATAGTCACACATTTTTTCTGACTCTTGTTCATTGAGTCCCCAAAACACGATCACACCACGTTGATCAGTCAATTTACTATCGCTTAAATAAATATAATGGGTGTCATGATAGTTTTTATCGAGCATATCTTTATATTTTTGATCGGTAAAAGGTGAACAAGATGAAATTTCAGCTTCTTTACACACCGAGTCACTCGAACAGCGTTGCTTAAAGGTTGAAATCATATTCATGGTGTCTGTGCTGTTGAGCTGGGCTTCACACACTTGGCTATTGGGAAAGTCGTAGACCATCTTTAAGCTAAAATCACGACCATCGACATTCATCTTGTATGACGCTGTCAAATAGGCTTTGGGACCATCGTTCGCAGCAACCGTAGATGCTGGAAAATTCGTTGTTGTGGAAGGCGTTGAATTAAAATAATAGACCAAAGCTGCAATGCCTAGACTTAAAATCACAGCAACAATAAATTTCATTTTTCCCTCTAAATTTTATGTTCATTTTTCTGGGTATTATTTCTGCAGTTGGTCATATAAACAAGTAAATAATTGGTTTTTCGATAAAAAAATGTTGCGTAATAAAAATTAAACTAGCGACGAATTAGGTCATTACATGTTGAATAGGTAATGATGGCCAATGCACTAAAAAGATGGATAAATCGAAGTGCTGTAGGTGAATTTATCTGAAATATTGGTGGGGAATAGAGCGGTCACTAGACAAAAAAAAATGAGCCAGTTAAGCTGACTCATATTTGGTATTGTTTATACTAAAAAGCGTGAAATCGCAATACGAAGCTGTTTGAGATAACCCGTAAAGAAGTGGTTTGCACCTGGCAAAACCGTGATTAAATGGCGCTGTGGTTTGGCCCACTGAATCAAGTCAGATAACAGTGTGACATTATCTTCTTCACCATGAATAAATAAAATATCACCCTTAATATGCGGTGTCACATAGTGACGTACACCTGCAACTGTTGTGGTTGGTAAGCCGCATAAAATAGTCTGTACAGGCTGTAATTCTACAGGCAAAAGGGCATAGCATTTAGTCATGACATTTGCACCAAAACTAAAACCGCCTGCATAAAATGGCAGGTTCGGATGTTGGTTGCGAGCAAATTCAATGACTTGCATAGTGTCTTTGGTTTCACCATTGCCTTCGTCATGTATTCCTGCACTTTGGCCAGAGCCGCGGAAACTTGGGCGATAGACAACATAGCCACGTTCTAAGAACATTTGCGCTAAAAGCACAGGTACTTTGTGCTGTGGTGTGCCACCTTGCAATGGGTGAGGGTGTGTAACTACCGCGAATCCTTTCACTTCACCCTGTGGATAATCAACAAAAATTTCAAGCTGACCAACAGGCCCTTGAATGAACAGTTGTTCTGACATAATGACTAAAATGTGAAAGCGGGAGAGTCGCATAGTTTACAGATTATGTTTATCAAAAACACAGATTGGATTTGAAAATACTCTACTGTTATAGTTTGTTTAATTAAAAATTAATCAGGATGTTTATGCTCGCTTTAATTTCTCCAGCAAAAACTTTAGATTACGAAACCGCTTTACCGACTGAAAAATTCACTCAACCACGGCTATTAGATCATTCTGAAGAATTAATCTCAGTCGCACGTAAATTGTCGGTAAGTGAAATTTCAAGCTTGATGAGTGTCAGTGAGAAAATTGCGACTTTAAATGTTGAGCGCTTCCGAGATTGGCAGCCTGATTTTGATTTTGCCAATGCACGCCAAGCAATCTTTGCCTTTAAAGGTGATGTATATACCGGTTTAGATGCTTATAAACTTACAAACTCAGACCTTGAATATGCACAAACCCATTTGCGTATGCTCTCGGGTCTCTATGGTTTATTGCGTCCGCTTGATTTAATGATGCCATATCGTTTAGAGATGGGGACCAAGTTACAAAACTCACGTGGACATAACCTATACGAGTTTTGGGATAATACAATCACCAATCTCATCAATGACGATTTGGAAAAAGCCGGCTCTGAACTTTTGGTCAACATCGCTTCAGATGAATATTATAAGTCGGTCAAAGAATCAAAAATTAAAGCCGAAATCATCAAGCCAGTTTTTCTCGATCAAAAGAACGGCAAATATAAAGTCATCAGCTTCTATGCCAAAAAAGCACGTGGCCTAATGGCGCGATATTTGTTGGAAAATAAAATTGAACGTATTGAAGATATCAAGTCGTTTAATACCGATGGATATTATTTCGATGCTGAGAGTAGCTTAAAGGGCGAATTGGTCTTTAAGCGAGATGAGCAACAAGCTGCTTAAGTTCAAGATTCAAAATTTTGAATCTGTAAAAAATATGAATAGCCGCTGTTTTTAAGTCAGCGGCTTTTTTATCTTCTTCACTCGGGATATAACGGTGGGCCTGTGAAATTGATCGTGCTTTAAATTTCGTATATGAAATGATCTACAATTTGAGGCTTTTTGAGGAAAAGGATTTAAAAAAACATTCAGCGATTATCTTGTCTATCAGTCTAAAATATATTACAAAGTTAACATTGATCGAACAAATAGCTTATTAAATGACTTAATAAGATATAAAATTGTGAAACACGTCACTTTTTTGTTTAAGTTTTTTGTTATTATAGCCAAATATTTAAACATGAATAAAATTTTGTTATGAAAAAAATACTGATACCAATTTTTATACTTAGCATTGTGTTCTTAGGGTTTAGTGTTTATAAAAATGCAGAGTTAAAGCGACAGCAAGAAATTAATCAGGTGTTCAATGATGATTTGAACGCATCACCTTATATGCGCTAAAAAAAATCAATCTTGCTGCTTTTGAATTGAGCTCAAGCATGATCTTGAAGAGTTCGTCTAAATATTGATATTTTATTTTTACATATAATAATTTGAAACTTTATAAATAAAACAATGTCTTAAATTTACTAAATTGAAAAGCGATGAAAATGTGGAAACATTAAAAAATCAATGTGTTATAATTTGCCGAAATTAATTTGATCAGTATTTATTGATATTAAATACGAATTAAATGACATAAATAGAGGAGCTGCATAGGTTTATGCAGCTTTTTTGTTTGCAAATTTCAACATTTGTACTGTGTTGTATGCTGTTGAAAATAGGATTTTTTAAAGCCTACAATCTGCCGAATTGGCATATTCGTTGCTTAGGCATACACAAAATTAATGATGAATACATGACATGATTAATTTTGTGGAATGCTTATATGCATAAAGTTTACTTCATAGGGGCTAGGTCATGACGACTCCTAATCCATCTTCCGAGAACATGCTTGAACGTCTGTTTAAACTGAGCGAAAACAAAACCAGTTTCAAAACAGAAGTCATTGCAGGTGTAACTACTTTTTTGACAATGTGTTACATCATTATTGTCAATCCAATGATTTTGTCCGAAACGGGTATGGATCATGGTGCTGTTTTTGTCGCAACCTGTTTAGCAGCAGCCATTGGCTGTTTGGTGATGGGTCTTGTTGCTAACTATCCAATTGCCTTAGCACCCGGTATGGGTTTAAACGCTTACTTTACCTATTCTGTATGTTTGGGTATGGGCGTGGATTGGCAAACTGCTCTAGCTGCGGTATTTGTCTCTGGCCTTGTTTTTATCGCTATCAGCATGTTCAAAATCCGTGAAGCGATTGTCAATGCGATTCCAATGTCGCTTAAACTGGCGATCGGTGGCGGTATTGGTTTATTCCTTGCGCTGGTTTCTTTGAAAAATGCCGGCATTATTGTTGATAACCCTGCAACATTGGTTAGTCTGGGTGATTTAAAACAGCCGTCTGTCTTGTTGGCTTTACTTGGCTTCTTGATGGTTGTGGTTATGCATCACTTTAAAGTACGTGGTGCAATCATCATCAGTATTTTGGTGATTACTGCAATTTCAACCCTGCTGGGCTTCAACGAATTTAAAGGTGTTGTAGGTGCTATTCCTTCAATCGCTCCAACATTCATGCAAATGAACTTCGAAGGTCTATTCACAGCAAGTTTGATTGGCGTAATCTTTGTATTCTTCTTGGTTGATTTATTTGACTCTACAGGTACATTGGTCGGTGTATCACACCGTGCAGGCTTATTAAAAGACGGTAAATTACCACGTTTGAAGAAAGCATTATTTGCTGACTCATCTGCAATTGTTGCGGGTGCGGCATTGGGTACGTCTTCGACTACGCCTTATATTGAATCATCAGCAGGTGTTGCTGCCGGTGGTCGTACAGGTTTAACTGCAGTTGTAGTTGCTGTATTGTTTATTTTGGCATTGTTCTTAGCACCACTTGCTCAGTCAGTACCAGGTTTTGCAACTGCGCCAGCATTGTTGTTTGTTGGTGTGTTGATGATTCAAGGTATCGTTCATATTGAATGGGATGATATTACTGAAGCAGTCCCAGCATTTTTAACAATTGTATTTATGCCGTTTACCTATTCAATTGCAGACGGTATTGCAATGGGCTTCATTAGCTATGCATTGGTTAAATTGCTTACAGGTAAGGCGAAAACTGTACCATATATGGTCTGGATTATTGCTGCACTTTGGGCATTAAAATTTGCTGCATTTGGCGGTTAATACTGTCAAATAGCGAAAGGGTGTAAACTCCGTTTGCACCCTTTTTTATTTTTATGAGGATAAAAGATGGATCAACTTGAGCTGATTCGCGCTTTGCCAAAAGCAGAGCTACATGTGCATATTGAAGGGACATTTGAGCCTGAACTCATGTTTGCAATTGCCCAACGCAACAATATTGCAATTCCTTATCAGTCAGTCGAAGAATTAAAAGAAGCGTATAACTTTCATAATTTACAGTCTTTTTTAGACATTTATTATGCAGGTGCAAATGTACTGATTCATGAGCAAGATTTTTATGATTTAGCATGGGCATACTTTGAAAAATGTGCAGAAGATCATGTGGTTCATACTGAAATGTTCTTCGACCCACAAACTCATACAGACCGTGGGGTTGCTTTTGAAACGGTTTTGAATGGCTTACAACGCGCTTGTAATGATGCCAAAGCAAAACTGGGCATTAGCTCACATCTGATTATGTGCTTCTTGCGTCATTTATCTGAAGATGCAGCATTTGCAACATTAGAACAAGCTTTACCATATAAAGATCAAATTATTGGTGTCGGTTTAGATTCGAGTGAAGTGGGTCATCCACCATCAAAATTCGAACGTGTTTTTGCTAAAGCACGTGAAGCAGGTTTTCTTATCGTTGCGCATGCAGGGGAAGAAGGTCCAGCAGAATACGTATGGGAAGCCTTGGATTTACTGAAAGTAAATCGTGTTGACCATGGTGTACGTTCAGAAGAAGATCCTGCTTTGATGCAGCGTTTAATTGCAGAGAAAATGCCATTAACCGTTTGCCCGCTGAGTAATTTAAAACTTTGTGTGGTGAATGATATGGCTGATCATAATATTCGCCGACTATTGCAACAAGGTGTGCATGTGACCGTCAATTCAGATGATCCATCTTATTTTGGTGGCTATATGAATGATAACTTTATTGCGATCACCGAAGCTCTTGATCTAAGCAATGCAGAGTTAAAGCAACTGGCAATTAACTCTTTTGAAGCATCATTTATTTCAGATGCGGAAAAACAAACTTGGATTAAAAAGATTGAAGCGTTGAATTAATAATCAGCGTATAATCTCAGGCAGTGAATATTCACTGCCTTTTTTATGTTTAAATCATGCTTTTCTCTCATTCAAATCGCTCTATATTTGCCTCATCGATTACATTTTTAGCCGTAGTATTGATTTCATCGGCTGCTATTGCAGATAAATCAAGTTTAAGTCAGCGTATGCTAAAGCCCGTGGTTGAATATCAATGCTCGCAAGAGTTAAATAGTTCTAAAATTTGGAAAGGTGCTGCGTTGTTTATGAGTGCTCAACAGAAAAAAGACAATCAAGCTGCGATTTGTCAGTGCGTGAGTGAGCATGCTATGGATGATATCGGTGCGAAAGATCTGATGACTGCTGCAGTGAATGAAACTGAAAAGAATAAACTGATTTCTAAAGCGGTTTTAAATAGTATGCGCGGTTGTGCTCAGCAAGTACTGAATTAAAAGATAATGCTTAAAATAAAAGCCACATGATGTGGCTTTTATTTTGTCTTTATTAGGGTTTTGGTTGTCGTGTCATACTTTTGAGCACATGGTCTTTATCAATAAAATGATGTTTCAACGCTGCCAAAATATGACCCACTAAGAGCAAGCCTGCTGCCCAAGAAATCCAAATATGTAGCGGTTTCACGATGGCTAATAATTCAGGATTATCTTGTACCAAGCGTGGTATTTCAAACAAATACAATACGGGAGCAGGGTGACCTGCGCTCCAACTAAATAAGCAACCTGTAATCGGTAAAGCCAGTAGTACAAAATACAGTGCTAAATGACCCAAATGTGCCAAGGTTTTCATGCCGGATGACATACTGTCAGGTAATTCAGGTGTGGGGTGGGTATAGCGCCAAAAGATTCGTATCACCACCAAAAAAATAATCGTAGTCGCAATATTTTTATGGAGGGTAATGACTTGTCCTTTAAAGCTGCCATCGACGTCATAACTCAGAAAATTGCCACTATAAAAGCCAATTAACCATGCCACGATGAATATGATCGCCATCAGCCAATGTAAGACCTGAGCTGTTCGAGTGTAGTATTGTGTGTTATTGCTCATGTTGATTATTTAAGCGTTCAATCTTATGCAGATTCTAATACAGACCACAAAAATATGCGTCGTTTAAAATCGGTACACAGTGTTGTGAATATGCAACACAGGCTTTGATGATTAACTACACAATTACCGAATTTATTTTAAATAGTCATATCAGATGGTGTGTGATTTGGGGCACAATATGCGCGTTAATTAACAGAACAAAGGAAATATTCGTGAAAAAATTAGTTGCTATTCTAGCACCATTAGCGCTTGTTCTTTCTGCATGTGCTGCGACTGGTACAACAGGTACAAGTACCTCTACAGGTACAACTTCAGCAAACAGCTTGGCAATGATGGCGGTTAAAGTGGGTGTTCAAGCGAAATGCGTGACTGAGCTAAATAACAACAGCTACTGGAAAACTGGTTCAAAACTATTAACAGAAACTCAAAAATCTGAACTACAAACTGAAGTGTGTTCATGTGTAGGCGAGAAAGCGACAACTAGCGTGACTGCAACGGATTTGGTTGTAGCAGCAATGGATAAAACTTCACAAGCAAATCTTGCGGCTAAAATCGTGACAAATACTTTAAATGCTTGCGTGATTGAAACATTTAAAAACTAAGATTTAGAACATTTTATACGACCCAGACATTGGTATAGCTGAGTATCAGCAAATCCAAATTAAGGGTCGTATTTTATTTTTGAGTGAGAGATATATGAAAATTGCTGGTGCAGATGAAGCGGGTCGCGGTCCATTGGTGGGTTCGGTTGTTGCGGCAGCTGTCATTTTAGATCCAAATAACCCGATTGAAGGTTTAAACGATTCTAAAAAACTCACTGAAAAAAAACGTGAAAAGTTATTTATTGAGATTCAAGAAAAAGCCTTGGCTTGGGCGATTGCTGAAAGTTCTGCACAAGAAATTGATGAGATCAATATTTTGCAAGCATCGTTACTTGCGATGCGTCGTGCAGTGGAAAAACTCAATGTACAGCCAGAACACGTGTTGGTCGATGGTAATAAAGTCCCAACCGGTTTAGCAATGAGCTGTGATGCAATCGTGGGCGGTGATGCGATTCATCCAGAGATTTCGGCTGCGAGTATTTTGGCAAAAGTGACTCGAGACCACGAAATGGTTGAACTGGATGCAAAATATCCACAGTATGGTTTTGCGAAACACAAGGGCTATCCAACCAAAGCGCACTTCGAAGCGATTGCACAGTATGGGGTGATTGATGAACATCGCCGCAGTTTTGGCCCCGTACGTAAAGTTCTAGAAGGGCAGTAATTAAGCTCAGTTGAACTTATATAGTAAACGCATGTTCTAGATAAATTTAAAGCGGCCTAATGAGCCGCTTTATCATTTAACAACTTAAATCTTAGCGATTATAGTTGTTTTGTGAATAATCAGTTTCTTCAAAAGATGGCTGATATTCTTGATCAATGTTTTGGAGATGTTCGTGCATTGCGCGTTCATGTTGAATTCGTTGGTAAATTTCTTCACGATGAACAGATACTTCTTTTGGAGCATTCACGCCAATACGAACCTGATTACCTTTAACACCAAGTACAGTCACGCTAACTTGGTCTCCAATCATTAATGTTTCTCCGACACGACGAGTCAGAATCAGCATGTTTCTCTCCTTGCAAAATGCAAAACCTGCAAATGATCTGTTATGTAAAATTCATAACTTGTAAAAGCAAAAAAATTTAGCAGTGCATCTGAAACAATCATTGTGACAGTCGCAAACTGAGTAAATTTTAAAATCCTCAGGTTTAATATAACAGAGCCACTATAAAAAAAACTATAGTGGCTCTGAATTTTTACGATGTTTTTCAAAATCTGTCTAACAATGACAAATTTTGACACACAGCAAGGTTAATTAAGCACGTGCGCTTGATTCACCTGTTTCACGGTCTAGACCGAATGCAGTGTGTAGAGCACGTACAGCAAGCTCTAAGTATTTCTCATCGATAATCACTGAAATTTTGATTTCAGAAGTCGAGATCATCAAAATGTTAATGCCTTCTTTTGCAAGAGCAGTAAACATTTTGCTTGCTACGCCAGCGTGTGAACGCATACCAACACCAACGATCGATACTTTAACGATGTCTGCGCGAGTTGCAACTTCACGTGCACCAATTTCTTGTGCAGTCGCTTCAAGAATGGCTTTCGCTTTTGGTAATTCACCGCGGTTAACTGTAAATGTGAAATCAGTTGTGCCGTCTTCTTCAACGTTTTGGATAATCATATCCACTTCAACATTGGCATCACCAATTGGTGAAAGGATGTTTGAAGCAATACCCGGTTTATCCGGTACACCAAGAATAGTTAATTTAGCTTCATCACGGTTGAACGCGATACCTGAGATGATTGGTTGTTCCATGTTGTCTTCCGCTTCAGTGGTGATTAGTGTCCCGACGTTTTGTTTAAAGTTTTCGTCGAATGCGCCATCATCGTCATTATCAAAACTTGATAATACGCGTAAAGGCACTTGGTATTTACCTGCAAATTCTACAGAGCGAATTTGAAGGACTTTAGAACCAAGTGATGCCATTTCAAGCATTTCTTCAAAAGAAATACGATCAACTTTTTTCGCTTTTGGAGCGACACGAGGGTCAGTGGTGTAAACACCATCAACGTCTGTGTAAATCTGACATTCGTCAGCTTTAAGTGCAGCAGCCAATGCAACACCCGAAGTGTCAGAACCACCACGACCTAGAGTCGTTGTGTTACCTTCGGCATCAAAGCCTTGGAAACCTGCCACAACAATGACACGTCCAGCGTCAAGGTTTGAAGTCAATACATCCGTATCAATCGCTTCAATACGCGCCTTGGTAAATGCGCTGTCGGTTTTAATACCAACTTGACGACCTGTAAGTGATTTAGCTTCAACACCAATAGAGTTAAGTGCCATTGCTAACATAGAAATCGTTACCTGTTCACCCGTAGACACCATTTGGTCTAATTCGCGTGGATCAGGTGTTTCGGTAATGGCTTTCGCTAAAGCAAGTAGACGATTGGTTTCGCCACTCATTGCAGATACAACAACCACAACTTTGTGACCGTGATCATGCCAACGCTTTACACGACGAGCAACATTTAAAATGCGCTCTGGAGTACCCATTGAGGTACCGCCATATTTTTGAACGATTAATGCCATAACTATCCTTACCAAGTAAATAAGTCTAAAGACTTAAAGCACTTACACATATTTTAAGACCGCACTTGAGCGCGATTTTAATATACCACGTAGCTCATGAACTCCAAGTTAGGAGGAGTTCAAATAGATACTTTGTGTCTGCAGGGGATTCACATGAACCCAGCCTTTTAGACTCCATTTTCATCATTTAGCCAGAGGTTGAATATTGGTTTCAACATGATGATTGAGTTTGCGCTTTCACGCATCAACAGTGTTTAAGCAGGATCCAGCATTAAAAAACACACTGCTTAAACCTGTTGATTTGCTCAAAGGAGGTGAGTCACTTTGAGCTATAGGACTTTTGGTCTTATTTTGCAGCTAACCATGCAACGAGGTCAGTCATTACTGCTTCAAGTTTGTCGCTATAAGGCGCACCACCTTGAGCCATATCAGGTTTACCACCACCTTTACCACCAAGCTCTTGACCAAGGTGTTTGATGATGTCACCTGCTTTTACAGCAGCAGTGTATTCTTTAGCAACCGAAGCAATCAGGCTCACTTTGTCGGCATCAACCGCTGCGATCACGATCACAGCATTGTCTAACTTAGATTTCACACCATCGTGCAAGTTGCGAAGTGATTTCGCATCTACACCTTGAACGGTAGTGATTAATGTTTTGCGGCCAGCAATCTCTTGAACTTGACTCAATAACTCAGCGGCTTGGAAGCTTGCTAATTTTTGGTTCAATTGTTCAATTTGTTTTTGCAGGCTAGACGCAGTGTGAGATAAAGCTTCAACTTTTTCTAAAGTTTGATCTTTTTGCGCTTTCAGCAAGTCATTAATTGCATGAATGTCACGATCAGCTTTTTGCGCAGCTTCAACAGCTTTAGTGCCTGTAACGGCTTCAATACGGCGTACGCCTGCAGCAACACCGCCTTCAGAAGTGATCTTGAATAGGCCGATGTTGCCTGTGCGTTTTACGTGAATACCACCACAAAGCTCGATAGAGAAATTTTTCTCATCTTTGGTTGTACCCATTGAAAGTACACGTACTTCGTCACCGTATTTCTCACCGAATAACATCATTGCGCCTTTTTCTTTAGCAGCATCGATGTCTAAAAGTTCAGTTGAAACAGCCGTATTGGCAATCACTTCGGCATTGACAATGCGTTCAATTTCTTGAAGCTGTTCAAATGAAACAGGTTGGTCATTAGCAAAGTCAAAACGTAAAAGTTCGCTTGCAACCAATGAACCTTTTTGCTGTACGTGCGTACCTAAAACTTGGCGCAGCGCTGCATGTAATAGGTGAGTTGCAGAGTGGTTGCGTGAAGTTGCTTCACGGATATCCGCTTTAACAATAGCCTCAACTGCTTGAGCTGCTTTTAAGTTACCCATGGTCACGATGCCTTGGTGTACAAAAGCGCCGCCTGATTTTTTGGTGTCTTGAACTTCAAAAATACCAGTTTCGTTTTTGAAGATACCTGTATCGCCAACTTGACCGCCACTTTCTGCATAGAAAGGTGTTTGGTTGAGAACGATCAGCGCTTCGTCACCTTCAAAAACTTCATCAACTTGTTCGCCGTCTTTGTAGATTGCAACAATTTGACCTTGGCCTTGAGTTGCGTCATAGCCGTCAAATTGAGTCTCGCCTTCAACTTTCACAATTGAGTTGTAGTCGACAGCAAATTTACCAGCATCACGTGCACGTTGACGTTGAGCCGCCATTTCGACTTCGAAACCAGCTTCGTCAATGGTTAAATCACGTTCACGTGCAATGTCTGCTGTTAAGTCAGTCGGGAAGCCGTAAGTATCGTAAAGTTTAAATACAGTTTCGCCTGGAATCACTGAACCTTTAAGTTGAGCTAATTCGCCTTCAAGCAATTTCAAACCTTGCTCTAAAGTTTTTGCGAATTGTTCTTCTTCTTTCAAAAGCTGAGCTTCGATACGTGCTTGCTGTGCAGCAAGCTCAGGATAAGCAGCGCCCATCACGTTGATGAGTGGTTGCAACATTTTATGGAAGAATGAACCTGTTGCACCCAATTTGTTACCATGACGTACTGCACGACGGATAATACGGCGAAGTACATAGCCACGGCCTTCGTTTGAGGGATTCACACCGTCAGCAATCAAGAAGCAGCAAGAACGTGCATGGTCAGCCACAACTTTAAGTGAAGCAGGGTATTCAACTGGTTTGTTTTCTGCTTGTGCTTTTGCTTCAAGTTCAGTGGTATCTAAACCAATGATTTCAGCAGCAGCTTTAAGTAGGTTTTGGAATAGGTCAATTTCGTAGTTTGAGTTTACATGCTGTAAAACTGCAGAAATACGCTCAAGGCCCATACCTGTATCTACAGAAGGTGCAGGAAGGGCATGCAGAACACCATCAGCAGTACGGTTGAACTGCATGAATACGTTGTTCCAAATTTCGATGAAACGATCGCCATCTTCTTCAGGAGTGCCCGGTAAGCCGCCCCAAATGTGGTCACCATGGTCAAAGAAGATTTCAGAACATGGACCGCAAGGACCTGTATCGCCCATTGCCCAAAAGTTATCTGAAGCGTATTTTTCGCCTTTGTTGTCACCAATACGGATAATGCGTGAAGCGTCTAGACCAATTTCTTTGTTCCAGATATCAAATGCTTCGTCATCTGTATGGTAAACAGTGGCATAAAGTTTATCTTTTGGCAGACCTAACCATTTTTCGTTGGTTAAGAAATCCCAAGCAAATGTGATGGCATCACGTTTGAAGTAGTCACCAAATGAGAAGTTACCCAACATTTCAAAGAACGTGTGGTGACGTGCTGTATAACCAACGTTGTCTAAGTCGTTGTGTTTACCGCCGGCACGGACACATTTTTGTGAAGAAGTTGCACGAACGTAGTCACGTTTTTCAAGACCAAGGAAGCAGTCTTTAAACTGGTTCATACCAGCATTTGTGAACAATAGTGTTGGGTCGTTGGCAGGTACCAGAGAACTCGACGCGACACGTGTATGCCCTTGCGATTCAAAGTAGCTTAAAAAAGCTTCGCGAATTTCAGCTGATGTCATAAAACGAGTACTCACAACCAAGTCTCTCCTAATTTCGATTTGGTAATAGCATATCAAGCAAGTCTTACAAAATTTTAAAGCTGGCTTGAGATGCTGACATAAAATTTAAAAACGCTAAATTATAACGGAAAAAGGTGTAGCGACCAATGATTTTCAATGAACTATATGACTTTTTATATAATTCATTTGAATTGATTCATTTTCATTATGGTTGTGAAAATTTTGGCAGTTTTTACTCAATGGTACTTTGGTTTATTTATAAATTTAAGATGAAATTTTACTTAAATCCTAAACGCATTTTCAAATTTTAAAGGCGTGAATTAATCAGCTTATAAGTCAGGATCTGTCTTTTTTATGTGTTGAATGGGGTATTCCTTGCCATTAAATTTGAGCTGATAACGACCTTGGTCATGTTCAGCGGACGCTTTGCAGTTTTTGTGATTGTAATGGCTGCTAATGCTCGACTCTTTGATTAAGAAAATAGGGAAGCCCTTATGGGTTTGATTGCTGATGTGTAAGGTGCGCTTCAATTCTTCAGTATTCCAGTCATCACAAGCACTTTGTGTACTGCTGTTGTAGTTGGTCATTAGTCCATTTAAGACAGCTAAAATTTTTGAATCAGTTTGAATGGCATAAAGGTAAAGCAATCGTCTTGATGAATGAATACCGCCTATGTGCGATTGTTTTAAAGCAATACCCACCAAGTCCTGATCTTTTGCATAGGGAGTGAGATCAAATTGAACATTATCTAAACGTGTCGTAGGCACAATGCCTTTAGGTGACTTAAATACTTTTAGTACTTGAAATGTGCCTTTATCTATAAGATAAAGCTTTAGATCATAATTGCCCGCATTGTCCTGAATCACGTCAGTCGCATTACTAGAAAGGGCTAATAATCGACGACTATGCTGAAGTTGAATGCAGTCCTGAAATACAGGTTCATTGGCATTGGAGGAATTATCGTCTGAGAATAGGCGTTGTAATTTTTGTATCTCCGCTGATGAACAGTGTTGATATATTTGCGCTGTAGTCTCGGTTGAACCTAATAAAAATATCAAAAATATTGAGATGGAAGCGTAAAAGAGCTTTGTAGGTTTAAGCTTTTGCCAGAACAAATAAAATGGTTGTAGTGTTTGCTTCATCATTGTGATTTATAGTCTATAGAATATTTTTCTTCATTATAAAGTCGAAAAGCTATTTTGAATATTTTCACTCAACACCCATTTTAATAAGTATTAAGAGAATTAATGATTACGAATTATTGTTGAAATCCTTTAATATATAAGCGCTTTATAACTGTTTCAAAATGAAGGGTAAGTCATGCAGCGAGTGGCAATTAATGGATTTGGTCGAATCGGACGCAATGTATTACGCGCTTGGTTTGAAAATCCAAAAGAATTTCATTATGAAATTGTTGCCATAAATGATGTCGCTGATGTGGAAACCATGGTGCATTTGTTTAAATATGACACCACGCATGGTCGTTTTGCAGGCCAAGTCGAAATTCTTGAACAAGATGGCGCTATTTTTCTAGATATCTCTTGTGCTCAAGCGCATCTCAAAGTGCAAGTTTTAAATGAAGCACAGCCGAGTCTTTTGCCTTGGCAGCAACTGAATGTCGATGTGGTACTCGAATGCACAGGTTTATTTAGATCGCGAGAGGCAGCCACACAACATATTGGTGCAGGTGCCAAACGTGTGATTATTGGTGCGGCGCCGTTTGACAGTGTTGATGCTGCGATTGTGTATGGTGTTAATCATCATGAAGTCAAAGCGACGGATCAAATTATTTCGAGTGTGTCGTGTACCACGCAGGCTTTGGTGCCTTTAGTCAAAATTATTGATGATGCCTTTGTTATAGACACAGCACTCATGACAGAAATTCATGCTGTGACTGCGGATCAGTCTGTATTGGATCATGCACATCGTGACTTACGTCGTGCACGAGCTTCGGGTCAAAATATTATTCCAACGACGTCTTCAGCTCTAGGGGCATTGAAACGGGTCATGCCGAAAATGGAAGATCGAATCGATGGCTATTCGATTCGTGTGCCGACTATCAATGTTGCTGCAATCGATTTAAGTTTTGTGTCTCAATCAGTTATCACCAAGCATGAGTTAAATGCAGTGTTAAGCAAAGCTGCACGTTTTGATTATCATGAAATTATGTCAGTAACCGATGAGCCCTTGGTCTCAAGTGATTTTAATCATTCACCTTATTCATTGATTGTCGATTTGAATCAAACCATGGTGGTAGGAAAACAAGCAAAAGTTTTCGCATGGTATGACAATGAATGGGGCTATGCGAACCGCTTGCTCGATTTATGTGAAAGTTTTCACTCTTTATAAAAATTCAAACTTATCCAATATAGAAAACATCTACTAGCTTGTAGGTGTTTTTTTATTTTCTAAAATTAGATGAAAAATCATGCGTAATCTCGTTGATGTATCTCGAAAATATTGAAAAACTTTAAAAAATATTCAAGCACAGCCGATTTATTGTTTAAGATGAAAGTCAAAGAAATATATAAAGAGTATTGAGCATGATGTTGATGTTACTTTGGGGATTTATTTTATTATTGGCGCTGGCGGTTATATTTTTAATTTGGCTACAGTTTAATCGTGACGTATCGCAATCTACCGCGCATGAAACCTTGCCACTCGAGGAAAAAGTGGTGCATCTAGAAGCCAACCTGAAAAAGACCTTGGAAATTATGCAAGACCTTGCAAAGAAAATGCATATCCAGCAAGAAGTATTAGATCAAACCACTCACAAATTACAGCAAGTTGAATTGCAAAATGCAGAGTTGGTGAACCTTTTGGCAAAAGTGGTCAAAACCGATCAAAGCTAATCGAAAGATAAAGAAGACTGCCCATAGCTCGATATCTGCATGAAGCATGTAATCTCAAGGTATGGGTATTTTTTTATCCAATAAGATGATTCTCAATATTTATTGTCATTGGGTTCAAATCGTAGTTCACGCGTTTTTCAACATATGATCGTATGGGACTAAATCAAAATTTGTCTTAACACGGCTGCTGAAAGCATGCTAATCACAACGGTAGGCAATAATGAAAAACGTGATGCTGCAAATAGGGTAATGGCCATCACGATCAAATCAGCAGGATTATCTTTAACAAAATAAGGCGCGATCACTGAGATCAACACACAGCCGGGAACAACTTCCATAATTTGACGTTGTTTGTTGGTGAGGCTACGGTTTTTCAGTAACACATAACCCAAGATACGGGTCAGGTAAGTGGTTAAGGCAATAAATAGAATCGCGATCAGGGTGCTAGAGTGGATCATACATCATCTCCAATTAGGAAAAATGCAGAAGCAATACCCGTAACTGCGCCAATCGGAACATACCAGCCCGCAGGGAGATACAAATAAGCCAGAGATGCGGCAATCAAACTGACCAGCCATGGACGCGCCGCTTTAAAGCCTTTCCACATGCCACGTAGTAAAACAAGAAATACAGCAGGGAAGGCCATATCAAAACCAAGTCGACTAATATCGCCAAGTATCGGTCCGATCATTGCT
Organism: Acinetobacter sp. YH12152; assembly: GCF_013418285.1. Classification (NCBI taxonomy): domain Bacteria; kingdom Pseudomonadati; phylum Pseudomonadota; class Gammaproteobacteria; order Moraxellales; family Moraxellaceae; genus Acinetobacter; species Acinetobacter sp. YH12152. The sequence goes on along the minus strand of NZ_VPCH01000045.1, from coordinate 6,764 downwards.
CCTAAAGTGGTAAAGCCGACCCACATCAAATATAGAGCACAGCATAAGCCTGCATAGAACATTAAACTAAAGGCGCGCTGAATTCCCAAAGCATTAGATTTTTTTTGCGCATCGGCCAAACCTACGGCCCAACTTTCATCGCACATAAAAAATAAAGCGGTATAAACCGTGCGATTCGGGAGATGTCGTAAATACGGGACAAGGCTCGCCCCCATTAATAGGTGCCGACTATTCACTAAAAACGTAATAAACATCAGCATGAGAATATTAGGGGGATTGGTCCAAACTTGCAAAATGGCAAATTCAGAACCACCTGCAAAGTTAAGACCAGTCAAAAGCGGAACTTCTAAACTAGAAAAGCCTTTATGTGTTGCCTGAGCACCCAGAACTAATGCAAAAGGAATAATGCCCAGCAGCATTGGAATAGATGTTTTTAGACCTCGTTTAAACTCAATAGAATGCTGTGAATGGGTATGATTGAGTGTACTTTGTCTAAACATCAACATGACGTTTTCCATGAAGCGAGATCGAAAGCAATATTTTATGGATATCTGAGCAGCATTTGGCAGCTGTTTTGTGAAAGATTGCTTTTATTGTGCAATGAAATTGCTAAAATAAAGATTATTGTGAAATTTAGTGCCTTTATTGATGGATCAGATAGATAAACGCATTTTGCAAGCATTACAGCAAAATGGAAAACTACAAAATAATGAATTGGCCCAACTAGTTGGTTTATCACCTTCGCCGTGTTTGAGACGGGTTAAGCAACTAGAAGATGAAGGCTATATTGAGAAATATGTGGCTTTACTGAATCAGTCAAAATTGAATTTAAGTTTAACGGTATTTGCGCGGATTTGGCTAAAAGGTCAAGATGCAAAAACCGTGAATGATTTTGTCGCAGCGATTCAAACGATGCCTGAGGTGATTGAATGTCAACTCATGGCAGGAGATTGTGACTTTTTCTTACGTATCGTCGTGGCAGATTTAGAAGCCTATCGAAAGTTTCAGATTCATCATTTAACGCAGATCGCCAGTGTGCAAAATGTAAAAACAGAGATATCGTTACAGGCTGTTAAACAAACTACAGCGCTTCCTTTGGATTGATGCTCTAGTCTTAAATGAAGTTATTGAGCCTGATCATATTTATAACTTTGTTTAAAACTTCATCTATAGAAAGTAGGATGCTTATTATTTTTTATCAAATGGTTAAAAAAATAACGTTCACAGGATTTTAAAATAGAAGCATAAACATGGATTTAGTTGTAAAAGTTAAAGCTGTTGATGAAGTAATGAATGCTGAAGCATCTTTTATGAAAAAGTCGTGTGCAAGCGTAAAACTATCGTGCTAAACTAGGAGAAATCGGGTGTGCTCCCGATTTTTTTATGCGGATTTGTTCCGCGCTGACAAGAATTTAGGTTTACAACATGCCCATTTCAGAGACATGGTTATTACCTGATGGTGTAGCTGATGTACTGCCAGAACAGGCGCAAGTGATTGAATCTTTGCGTCGTGAAGCATTAGATTTCCTCGCATCTCGAGGTTATCAGTTGGTGTACACGCCATTCATTGAATACATCGAATCTCTATCTTCTCTTTCAGAATCGAATCAAGATTTAGACTTAGCCACTTTTAAAGTGATCGACCAACTTTCAGGTCGTTTGCTTGGTGTGCGTGCCGATATGACACCACAAGTGGCTCGTATTGATGCGCATGTACATCCTGTCGAAGGTGTAGCTCGTTATTGCTACGCTGGTACAGTACTACATACTAAGCCACAGGGTTTTAATACCACACGTGCACCTTTACAGTTAGGTGCAGAATTATTTGGTTCAGACAGCATTGATGCTGACGTTGAACTGATTGATGTCATGATCAACTTGCTTGCTAAAGCAGGTCATGCAGATGGTATCCATCTTGATTTAGGGCATGTCGGTTTATTCCGCAGCATGGTGAAACAAGCTGGCTTGAGCAAAGCGGTTGAACGTCAGTTATCTGACTTGTATCAACGTAAAGCACTACCTGAACTTGCTGAATTCACACAAAGCATTCCAAATGGTGCTGACTTCTATACATTAGGTCGTTTTGCAAGTGACTTAGATGCATTGCAAGCCAATTTAACGGCTGATGTATTGGCAAATGAAGCATTTAAACTGGCTTTTGATGCAGTGAAATCGACTCAAGCGGCAATCCAAGCCCGTTGGCCAGACTTACACATTGGTATCGATGTCGTTGAACTTCGTTCATATCACTATCACACTGGTTTAATGTATGCCGTATATGCACCAAACCGCGCTGCGCCATTGGCTCAAGGTGGCCGTTATGACGGTATTGGTGAACACTTCGGCCGTGCGCGTCCAGCAACAGGTTTCTCTTGTGACTTATATGCATTAACTGCTGGTCAAGTTCAGAAAAATCAAGTTTTGGTTGCTCCAAAAGGCATCGAAGCAGATTTATTAAAGGCAATTGAAGCAGCACGTACCGAAGGGTTCAGTGTGGTTCAATTGTTAGGTAATGATGATTTAAGCTCGGCTCCGTATGCAACGCACCAACTGGTGAATGCAAATGGCGAGTGGACAATCAAACAAATTTAATCGCGGATGTGCCTGCGGGCACGCACGTTTTTTCCAATTTTAACAGCATGATGCAATGAGGCTATTATGGGCAAGAATGTTGTGGTACTTGGTACCCAATGGGGCGACGAAGGTAAAGGTAAGATCGTCGACCTGCTCACAGATCAAGCGGCTGCGGTAGTTCGCTATCAAGGCGGACACAACGCAGGTCATACACTTGTGGTTGGTGGTAAGAAAACTGTATTACACCTCATTCCATCTGGTATTTTACGTGACAACGTATTGTGCTTAATTGGTAATGGTGTTGTTTTATCACCTGAAGCTTTAATCCACGAAATGGAAGTTTTAGAAAAAGAAGGCGTGCCCGTACGTGAACGTCTACGTATTTCTCCAAACTGTCCATTGATCCTTCCACACCATATCGCACTTGACCAAGCACGTGAGAAAAAACGTGGCAATGCGAAAATTGGTACAACAGGTCGTGGTATCGGTCCTGCATACGAAGACAAAGTGGCTCGTCGTGCAATCCGTGTTGCTGACTTGGTTCGTGGTGGTGCTCATCTTAAAGCTCAACTAGAAGAGCTTCTTGAATACCATAACTTCCAATTGACTCAATTCTTCGGTGTTGAAGCCGTTAAAGTTGAAGATGTGATCGCTCTATGTGACGAATGGCGTAGAGTCATCGAACCTATGGTGATGGACGTTACTGGCGAACTTCATGCTTACCGTAAAGCAGGTAAGAAAATCATGTTTGAAGGTGCGCAAGGTTCACTTCTTGACGTTGACCACGGTACATATCCGTACGTTACTTCTTCAAATACGACTGCTGGTGGCGTAAGCTCAGGTTCAGGTCTTGGTCCATTACACCTTGACTATGTATTGGGTATTACTAAAGCGTACACAACTCGTGTAGGTGCTGGTCCGTTCCCAACTGAACTTGTTTATGATGCTGCGAACGATGTTGGTGATGCGATCGGTAAACACTTGGGTACAGTAGGTTCTGAGTTTGGTGCGTCTACTGGCCGTCAACGTCGTTGTGGTTGGTTCGATGCTGAAATTCTACGTCGTTCAGTAGAAGTAAACTCACTTTCTGGTATTTGCTTAACTAAACTAGACGTTCTAGATGGTTTAGAAGAAGTGAAAATCTGTGTAGGTTACGAAGCTTCTGATGCTGCAGGTTGTGTAGGTTCTTCTGATGCGCTTGCATTTGAAACTTTAAAACCAATCTACGAAACTATGCCAGGTTGGTCTGAGTCTACTTTCGGTGCGAAATCACTAGATCAATTGCCACAAAATGCAATTAACTACGTGAAACGTTTAGAGCAATTGATTGAATGTCCAATCGACATCATTTCAACTGGTCCAGACCGTGATGAAACAATCGTATTACGTCATCCATTCGACGCATAATGTGCTGTTGAATTAAGATGTCAAAAGCCTCGCGAAAGCGGGGCTTTTTTATATAGCGAAGAATAAAACTTCAAAAAACGACAGGTATTATTAGCTGATAATACGCAGTAACATCCAAAGTGCCATTTGATTCAAATAAAAGAATGATACGCGGTAAGGTCATCCGCAAGTGTTTGAGACAGGACTAGTTTTAATTGAAATGTTTTTGCAATACTGTGAATAATTTGACACTAGTGAACGAGTTTTGCGGATGACAATGGTTTTGGGTACTTTTGCCAAAACAAAAGTACCTCCAGCCGAAGGCTAATCCCTGTATTTAAACCCAAGATGTAAGACTCCGTTGAATATACTTAAAAGTATTTAAAAAATGTGAAATTATTTTTACGGGGTAACATCAGATATTAAATTTAAATAATGGAAAAATAAAGATTTTGAAAAAAATAAGCATAAAAATATTGAGTCAGTCAATTTTTTGTATATATTTGACACTCTTTATAAATAACTAGAGATCATGATGAATTATAAAAAATCTTTGGCATGCTTTGCCGTAGCAGCTTCTTTATCAGGTTGTACCACGATTGCTGATCTTGCAGGTGCTGATTCTGCATCTTTGAACTTACAAGCAACACAGTCTTATAACGCAATGCTGAAAGACGCGCAGACCAAACAAGTGCTCGATACCAAGTCTGCGACTTATCAAAAAGTAAACCGTGTTTTCTGGAAAATGAAACCGTTTGCAGATCAGATGAATCAAACGGGTCAGGCTTTTGATTGGAAAGTTGCCGTGATCAAGTCTAAAGAAATCAATGCCTATGTCGCACCCGGTGGCAAAGTTGTTTTCTATACAGGAATCGTCGAAACACTCAAACTTACGGATGATGAAGTCGCTGCAATCATGGGTCACGAAATGGTTCATGCCTTAGAAGAACATGCAAAAAATAAAATTGGCGCTTCAGCACTAACCAATCTTGCGGTGAGTATCGGTTCACAATATGTAGGCAATGCTGCAGGCGGCTATGGTGCAACCTTGCTTGATTTGGGTAGTCAATTTGGTGTGGGCTTGCCGTATTCACGTAATTTGGAAAGCCGCGCAGACAAAGGTGGCCTAGTGATGATGGCAAAGGCTGGATACAATCCAGAAGCGGCGATTTCATTGTGGAAAAAAATGAATGCGAATGATAACAGTGGCAACGACGCACTGAGCAAATTTATGTCTACACACCCAAGCAATAATGACCGTATTGCTGCTATGCAAAAAATGATGCCAGAAGCACAGCAATATTATAAAAATGCGACACCTTCGAGTGTACGTCGTTAATATCGGCTGTTTTTAAGACTAAAGTTGCATTTTAGTTCGCTACACACTTTGTGTTGAGTTGCTAAAATGCAATTTAAATTAGGAAGAGAAGTGCAGGATGCAAAAGAATATTTCGACGACCATTTTTTATTCTTTATTATTTGCGATGGGGGGAGCACCTACCATTGCCATGATGATTATTCGTGCCCAAACTCAAGATCCTCAATTGATTTATCAAGCCCTAATTGGTTTGTCGGTGATTATTGCCTGTATTCTTGTACCTATAGTTTTGATACAAAATGCTGTCCTATTTTTTAAGCGAAAAAATGTGCAGTTAGAAGAAAAAATCAAGCCATTAATGCAAGTTTATTTAGGCTTGAATGTGGTTTGTTTAGTCTATTGGTTGGTTCTTCAATTTTCAGCTTAAAAAAATTACATAAATACTATTATAAGTCGCTATAACTTCGTTTTAAGCTCCAAACCATAAGAATATAATATCCATAAATTCACTTATATTTTAATGGTCTGGAGTATCCTTAATGAAAAAAATAATTCTAACGAGCCTGTGTATGGCCGGTGTAATGACGATTTCGGGCTGTGCGACAGTGGCAGATATGGCAGGAGCGGATACTGCCACATTGAACGCGCAAGCAACACAAAGTTATAACAAAATGGTGACAGATGCGCGTTCTAAAAATCAGCTCGATACCTCTTCGAGTACATATAAGCGCATTAATACTGTATTCCAAAAACTGCGTCCTTATGCAGACCAAATGAACCAAACGGGTCAAGCGTTCCAATGGCAATTGGCAGTCATGAAATCAGACCAAGTCAATGCCTTTGTCGCTCCAGGCGGTAAAGTTGTATTTTATACAGGTATCGTCAATAAACTGAATTTAACTGATGCAGAAATTGCGGCGGTTATGGGACATGAAATGGTCCATGCTCTTGAAGAACATGCAAAAAGTAAATTGGGTGCTCAAGCCTTAACGGATCTTGCGCTGAATATTGGTTTAAGTGCCGCAGGCAATAATGTCGGTCAATTGGGCACTGCTGCTGCGCAGTTAGGTAGTCAAATCGGTATAGGGTTACCGTATTCACGTTCTCTGGAAAGCCGTGCTGACCAAGGTGGTTTAATGTTAATGGCACGTGCAGGTTATAACCCACAAGCGGCGATTACACTTTGGGAAAAAATGAACAAGCTTGAAGGTGCGGGAGGTTCATCATTCCTGTCTACGCATCCATCAAACTCACAACGTATTGAAGCGATGCGTAAAAATCTACCTGCAGCGCAGCAGATTTATAACCAACGTCGTTAATTCATAAGAATTAATTATCCGTTTTAAAAAGCAGGCCGTGGCCACTGCTGTCCCATAGTTTGCTTTAAATAAAAAAACCTGAGTCCTAACAGTTAAAATATGAGTGCAAACAAACACTTTAACGACCAGGATTCAGGTTTTGTCACATCAGAATACCGTATTTCATG